>JAYTTC010000642.1:0-14793 GCA_043745255.1 Verrucomicrobiales bacterium | reverse complement strand
CCAACTCGCACGGACTCCTGATCGAGATCCAGCGAGCGATGATTCGAGCGGCCCACAAAGTTATTTTTTGTCTCGATCACACCAAGCTAGGTCGTCAGTCGCTCTCTCAGCTGTGTGATCTGGATGCGGTGGACACCGTGGTGACCGATGCCAAGGCGTCACCCGAGGCCTTGGAGATGCTTAGAAGCCACGGTGTGGAGGTGATCGTGGCGGAAAAGGCGGGTGTGAGTAAGAGTGAGTGAGATGGAGCCTCTGTGCACCTCATTCAGCGGCACCTGCTGAGCGGGCGAAGTTTACTGAATCGCGGAAGCGTTTATTGTCCGCTCGAATTCGAGCGGCCATGCTCTTGGCCAGAGCGAACAGAAAGTAGGTGGCCACGTCGGGTGCCTGTGCGCGGAGCTTTTCCAGGAGGGGCCCGGTGAGCTTGAGGAGCACGCAGTCCTGATTGGTGACGACATCAGCGGAGCGAGCTCCGTCATCGAAGAGCGCCATCTCACCAAAAAACTCGCCGGGAAGCAGAGTCGTCAGAACCGATTCCTTTCCCGCGATCATGAGGCGAACGCGGAGCTCTCCCTCCAGAACAAAGAACATTTCACTCCCCAGCTCGCCTTGTTTCAACACGTCCTGCCACTGGCGAACCGAGATGCGCTCCAGATATCCGGCGAATCGTGTGAGCTGCTCTTCGGTGAGATCGGACAACAGTTTGATGCGTCGCAACTCACCAGGCCTGATTCCAGAGGACGGGGTCGCTGCGGGTCCGGCTCCACTCTTCGGCCGAAAAAACATTTGGAGCTCGGGAATCTGGGATGCCTTTTGCCAGCGCTCCTGCGCGTCGAGGTAGACCCAGGTGTCGGCAAGAACCCGCTCCTCTTTGATCCAGTTGACGAGATTGGGCAACTCGACTGGACCGTAGACCGCTTTGTCGGCGGCGAAAATACGATAACCTGCTTCTGTTGGGCTCGATTCCATCAGTGTTTTGGGCTCCGATTGATTTCGAAGAGACACTTTTCTTCGTTCCAACCCTGCCAGTCAAGGCTCAGTCGCAGAAAACAAAAAGCCCCCTTCCGGAGGTTCCAGAAGGGGGCTTGGGAAAAGGTTCTAACCTAGATTAGAACTTGTAGATGATATTCGCCGCCACCATGACGGCATTACGCCGGTCATTGTAAGGGAGAACAGAGCCGACGGGGACGGGGACGGGGACGACGGGATCGCCGTACGCGTGACCAGTGCCGTCAGCCTGGTGATCCCAGCGGATCTCGAGACGGCTGATGACGTTCGCCCAGAGGTCATACTGCACGGTGCCGGTGAACGCGAGGACGCGGGTAGGAGCCGTGCCGGTGTTGGCGAGCGGTGCGAACACACCCGTGGTCTGCTCGAAGTGCTCAGCACGTGCGAGGAGGGTGAGTTTCTCAGTGGCCTTGAACGAGGCATAGACCGCGACGGAATCCATATGAATCGGGGTGAGACCCGCGCCAGTGTTGGCGGAGCTTCCCAGGTAGTCATACGAGATACCGGCTTTCACGCCAGCCCAGGGGGTGTTGAACGTAGCACCGACATACAGGTTGTCGGTAGCACCGACATACAGGTTGTCGGTAGCACGAGCGCCCGCTGCGCCATTCACAACACCCGCATACAGGGTCGAGCCAGCCAGGAAGCCGAAGCTGTCCGGTGCTTTCAGCGTCAAGCCAGCCATGTAGGTCTTGTAGCTCTCCGCGCGAGGCGGGAAGGTGCGGTTATTGATCGCCGGAGCGGTGGAGTTCGCCACGCCAGCGGACAAACCGACCAGCTCGGTGATCTGATAGGACGCGAGCAACCCAGTATGGCTGGTCGGTTCGATACCGTTGCCATAGCTGTGCGTATAGTGCGGGTTGTTGACGCGCTCAAAGGTTTCATAACCAATGATCGAGTCGAACACGCCCATCTTGAAGTCGATCCCGTTGCCCACTGGGGCGCGGAGCGCGACATACGCTTGCTTGATGCCTGCTTGGCTGGCACCGGCCGAACCCCAGGTGGCGAGGTCAGGGCCGAAGCCAAGGTCCACACGGTAGCCAGCTGCCCAGTTGTCCTGAGCGTCCAGCGGCTTCTGGATGGTGACCTGAACGTAGTTCAGGTTGAATCCGTCAGCCTTGCCCGGGCCCGCGTACGGGATGGCCGGGTTATTGATGTTACCGGTGCCCAGATTCCACTGAGCCGACGTGTCCACGAAACCACTAACCGTGGTGGAAGACAGCGCGGTCAGCAGGTGCTGACTCGCCTCTTCCGCTTGCAGAAGCGCTGGGATGCTGACCAAACCGACGGCCGCCAAACCCAGAGTCCATTGATTTACTTTCATTCTCTGTTCCTCCCGCGAATGTTTGTTTGCTTAACTAAACGTTTCTTGAGTTCGACGGACAAAAACAGTTTGTCCGCCCCACCAAAACGGTGCATTTGCGCGGTTACATAGGGGAAAAGCCGAAAGCAACGCAACAAGTTTTTTCGCTGCCTTCATAATAAACAGGAATATTTTGCCGCATTGCTCCGGCTACTTTTGTGTATTCCGCGGATGCGTTAGACGGTTTCAAGCCCGCCAGTAGGCACGCAGGTGAGGTTGATGTCTGCGATCTGGCTCGTTCTCCCGATGGGATGAATTCATTTCTCAGCCGTGAAGATTTGAGAGGGCCGGATCCGGCATTCAGAGGAGACGGTGTCGAGGGGTCGCTCCGTTTCGTGATGAATCACCGGCCGTTCCGATCATCGACGAGCGAGGAATGCAGCAATCATTGCGAAGCCTGCGATCGCAAGAATGAGGAAGAAGACTTTCACCCAACTCTTGGGATAGTTGCCCGCGATCTTTCCGGTGTACCCGTTCACGATCACCTGGTAAGAGCGGGTGCCGAAGACATAGGTGAGAATCCAGATCGGGCAGAGAACGTGCTTGAAGGTCTGGCCGCTGTAATCGGTGTGCACCTGGAGATTTTGTTGAGTGTCTCCCGGCACCTGGCGCGCGCAGAGATCTCGCACTTCTCTGTCCATCGCTTCGCGGGAGTGTTGGGCGGCGGCGCGCAGGTCCACCTGGTACTGCTCTACCACCCATCCCGCCAGAAAACCCGGCTCATACGGAACGAGCTCTTGGGTGGGGAACGGCTCCACCTGGCGCAGTAGGGCTTCGTCGACACCGCGAGTGCCGGGAACGAGGGCATCATCGAAAAAATGCTTCAACGCACCTGAGCTGGGTTCCCATCGAATGCGCTGAACGCGTCGGGACAGGGTGTTTCCGCTCTGATCACGATATTGCTCCGTCTCGTAGTAGTAGTATCCAGATTCTGCCGTCCATGTGGCGTCCACATGGGCATCGAAGGTCCAGTAGGGAATATAAACGCCCCGCACGGTGTCGGTGAGGGCGCGCGATTTGAGTCGGTTCGGCGCCAGCCATCGGTTTCCGTACCAGGTTCGAAGGGTCTCGCGCACGGCGGGCTCGGTCACCTTGAAGGCGAGGAGGCTTTCCGGGCGGATGGGCGCGCGTGTTTGCTCATAGGGGACCAGCTGGGCTGATCCGCAGAAATCGCAGCGCTGCGCGACGTGGGCGGGATCGAACACTGAGATGGCTTGGCAGCTTTGGCACTTGACCGAGACCTTCTCGGCTTTCCAACCACGATCCTCGTCGGGAATTTCCCGCAAGGCCTTGACTAGATCGTGTTCCTCGATGGTGCCGGTATCGGTGTTTTGAGCTGCCGGCGCGAGCGTGCCACAGTAGGGGCATACCAGCGCCTGCTTGGCAGGATTCCAGCGTGCTTCCGCCCCGCAGGTGGGGCAGTGGAACTTATCCCGTGCGACCGTTTCCTGCATTCAGGATGCCTTCTTACTTGAGAAATTCTTCGAGAGCCGCGCGGGTGATGCGGAAGGTAGTTCCGATTTTTTTTGCCTTAAGATCGCCTGCCGTGATGCTGGCCAGCACGTCGGCCTCGCTCACTCCGAGCGCTCGAGCCGCATCGGCCGGGCTAAGAAGATCCAAGGCTGGAGCGGCGGCGGCGGTGCTGGAGGCAGGAATCGGAGGCGGCTGTGGAGTGGGATTTCCCAGGCCGCCTGGCTGCTGAATTATTTGCTGCGCCATGGCAAAGCCCATGGCCATCTCCGCAGGAGCGCTCCCTGCACCTCCCCCCTTGGCGAATCCTTCCGCCATCTGGAATTTCACGTAGTCGTTGAGGTTTCCGATCGCGGACATGCTTGAGCGTTTGTCGATGGCCTGCTCCACCTCGGGTGGGACCGATACGTTCTCGACGATGAAGGAGGTAATCTCGAGTCCGTACTTGGACTTAGTAATGGGATTGATGAGCGGCAGCAGGGCATCTCCAAGCTCGGAGTAGCGTGTGGCCACATCCAGCACGGGCACCTTGGCTTGGGCCATAGCTTCGCTAAACACGCTTACGATGCGCGAGCGCATCGCATCCGCAAACTCGTCTAGGCGGAAGTGATTGTCTGTTCCCGCGACTTCCTTCAGGAAGAGCTTGGGGTCGACGATCTTGAAATCGTAGGTGCCGAATGCCCGTGCTCGGACGATGCCAAAATCAGCATCCCGCATCATCACAGGGTTCTGCGTTCCCCACTTGTTCCCGGTGAAGGTGCGGGTAACGACGTAATAGATGTCCGCTTTGAAGGGGGATTCGAATCCAAATTTCCAGCTTTTCAGCTTGGTGAGAATGGGGATGTTCTCGGTAACCAGCGTGTGCCTGCCAGGTGCGAAAGTGTCTCCGAACTCGCCGACGTAAATAAACTGGGCCACCTGGGATTCGCGCACGATGAGTTGCGCGCCCCGCTTGATCGCCTTGTCCTCGTCAGGGTAACGGAATGAGAGAGTGTCCCGGGAATCGTCCGTCCACTCGATGACTTCGAGCAGTTCGCCTTTGATGAAATTTAGAATGCCCATGGAGAGTGGAATATGCACCAGCGGGTCAATTCGTCGATGCAAGAATTTCGCGAAACTGACACATGGGTGCAATTAAAAGTGGGTGAGATGTGGATCCTTGTCGAAAGCGTGAATGGGTAGCGGCGTGAGAGCGCCGCCAACTTCAGCCGCCGCGATGACCCGACAGCTGTAGGTTCTCGGAACAGGCTCCCTCTTCCACCCGCGTCATCCGTGCACTCTGCGGTAAAAGCTCCTTCCCGGCTCGGAAACGGGCAGGGCCGGGTTTAGCCGCAAAAAGGCGCAAGAGACGCAAAAACGACGGGGCCTCGGAACTTTTCCTCCACTGGCCCCCCGACAACCCACGATACAACTCCGCGCGTGGCGCTATCTTTTTTTGGGGCTGAATCCCGGCGGGAGTCCTCCGCTTGAGGGGGGAGGCGGCACGACCTCTTCCGTCGGCACCCCTGCGGCCATGTCTGGCGTCCCAAGCCGTTCGCGGGCCTTCTTGGCTGCGGCGGTGTTCGGATGTTCGGCCTCGATACGGCGCAGCCATCCAGCGGCCTGAGCCTGCTTGTTTAGCTTCCCGGAGTACAGATTCACGAGATGAATTGCGGCCCATCCCCAGCGTTCAGGGCTGAACTTGTGCTTCAGGATTTCCTCATACTCCAGTGCTGCCGCCAGAGGATTGAATAGGTCTTTCTCGTAGATCTCGGCGATGCGAATCGCGGCGTAGATCTCGCGGGGGTTGCGCTTCAGAAACTCTCGGAGCAATCCGATCGCCTCCAAGTATTTGCCTTCCAACGCGATTTGCTCTGCATAGTCGTAATTCGGGTCGTGGCTGGGATCCACATTATCGCTCATGAGCGTCTCGGTACCCTTGGTCGCGAACCAATAGGAAAAATCCCTTGAAATCATGAATCCCAAAGCAATCGCACATCCCATGAGGCCGAACGCGTATCTCATCATCCGACCCTGGGCCCCTGCGTTACGGACGGGGCCCGCAGTTTCGGTATCCGTGTCAACAGACCGCTTGCCTGCTTCCTCGTTGGAGGTGCGCAGGTTTTGGTAGAAGCCAAAGGCCATCCAGATGGCCAACAGGCTCAAGACACCGTACAAAACTGGTTTCATCCAAGGCTTCATGCAATCGCTCAGCGCGGATCAATCTAAGCCTCCATCCACAATCTGAAAGCGATTTCTTCCCACAGGCTGCTGGATATTTTTCTGCGTTTCTCCGGTCGTTGCGTTGGTTGTCTTCTGTAGCGTGGGCCGTATCGGCCCATCCCCCGTCCCATCTCTTCGAATCCGCGAGACTCCATTCTCACCCACTTTTAATCACACCTCTGTCGGACTTACCCTCAGCGCACGTGAGTCCGGCCATGGGTGTCGCGGGTGCTGAGCCATCCCTTGGGAATCGCGGCGACGGCCTGCTAGCGGCAGGGAATGTGGGCAAAAAAAGAGCCCCCACTCGGGGGGCTGTGTGGTAAGTAAGAGTAGTTCTATCAGCAAGGAAAGCTTACCTTCAGTTGCCTCTCAGCGCAACAAAATGGCCTACTCGTGCTCAGCTCGGGGAATCCCCGGTTCCACCGCCTCCTGTATTGCTCTCTCTGCGAGGGCTCACTACAGTCGTTGCTGTGATGGCTTTTCGACCGGCGAGTTTAATGAAGCGTGTCTGGCTCCTCTGTCTCCTGGCGTTGCTGGGAGTCGTAGGGACCGGTTGTTCTTCGTTCCATCGGGATTGGAACGTGGCGATCAAAGCGCCGAGCGCGTCGAACTCCTTTTCTGGTATCGAAGGTCCTTGGGAAGGACGATGGCACAGTGATGCTTCCGGACACTCAGGTCACTTGCGGTGCTTGCTTCAGCCCACCGGCTCAACCGGGTACGAAGCGCGATTTCATGCGACCTATCTGCGCTGGCTCACTTTTGGATACACTGTTCCGATCGAGGTCTCCCGGGCACCGGATCAATCTAACTTTCAGGGTTCCGCGAATCTCGGTTCGCTTGCCGGCGGAGTTTATACTTACGAAGGTCGCATCGTCGGCACGAACTTTTCTTCCACCTACCGATCCTCCGCGGATCACGGCATTTTCGAGCTGACCCGGCCGCTTCCGGGCTCGAGGCGTCGATAATGCCTGGCCCCGATTCTTCCATGACTCAACCTATAGTTTCCTTCTCATGCTGACCATTTCCGGACTCCAAAAAAGATTTGGCGGTCGTGACCTTTTCGACGATACAGCCTTCCAGATTACCCGAGGCGAACGGGTGGGGCTGGTCGGGCCGAATGGTGCGGGAAAAAGCACGCTGTTCCAGATGGTGCTCGGATTCGAAGAGCCGGATGGAGGGTCGATTGTTTTTGAGCGCGGCACGCGGGTGGGGCATCTGCCCCAAGAGAGCCTGCCGGTAGGGGACGAGACTGTGCTGGGACTTGCGACGACTACTCGCTTGGATTTTAAAACCTCCAAGCAACCGGATGAGGACCACCACGGCGACCACGAAGACTACCAGACGGTGGTGCGGGCGAAGCGGATCTTGCGCGGTCTCAGCTTTCGGGAGAAGGATTTTGACCGTCCCGCGAGGGAGCTGAGCGGGGGATGGATCATGAGGGCGCATCTTGCGCGTTTACTGGTTCAGGAGCCGGATCTGTTGATGCTCGATGAGCCTACCAACCACCTGGACCTCGAATCGCTTTTATGGCTTCAAACCTATTTGCAGGAATACTCGGGGGCTATCCTGATCATCTCTCATGATCGAGAATTTCTGAACCGATTGGTCGGTGTGATCGTGGAGATCCGCAACAGCCAACTGCTGCGATATCGGGGCAATTACGAGGAATATCTTGAACAGCGCGAAGCGTTCGAGGGGCAGCAGCTCGCCGCTTACAAGAGCCAGCAGCGCGAGATCGAGCGTCTGATGCTGTTCGTGGATAGATTTCGCGCCAAGAATACCAAGGCTGCGCAAGCTCAGAGTAAACTCAAGCAGGTGGAGCGAATGGAGAAAATCGCCGCTCCTGAAGATGAGGCTCGAGGGATCAAGTTCCGGTTTCCACAACCGGAACGGAGCGGCCAGAAGGTCATCACTCTCTCGAACATCCATCACGCCTATGGGGCTTCGCCGGTGTATCAGGGAATGGGGTTCATGGCGGAGCGCGGGCAGCGGATTGTTTTGGTGGGACCCAACGGTGCCGGCAAGTCCACCTTGTTGAAGCTTCTTTCTGGGGTGGTTGTGCCGCAGCAGGGAGAGCGCGAACTGGGGCACAAGGTGAAGTTTGGCTATTTCTCGCAGCATCGCGTGGAGATGCTTCAAAGCAATCGCTCGGTCCTGGAAGAGGCATCGGACACCCCGCAGCGAGTCACCGAAGAATTTATTCGAACGGTGCTCGGCAGTTTTCTGTTTCGAGGGGATGACGTCTTCAAGCCCGTGCGAGTGCTGAGCGGTGGGGAAAAAACGCGACTGGCGTTGGTGAAGCTATTGCTGGATCCACCCAATCTGCTGTTGATGGACGAGCCCACCACGCATCTGGACATGCCCAGCATCGAGGCCCTTCTTTATGCATTGGAGCAGTACGAAGGCACGTTGATCTTTATCAGTCATGACGTGTTCTTCATTCGTGCCCTTGCCAACCATGTGGTGCACGTCCAAGACGGACGTTTGACTCCTTATTCGGGAGACTACCAGTACTACCTGGACAAGAAGTCGTCTCTGGATGCAAGGCACAAGGCTCTTGCCGCGGCTCAATCTGAAACCTCCCCTCGGGAGACGGAACGTTCGGTTCCTAAAACCAAGGAGGAGCGACGTCGCCTTTCCGACGAGAAACAAGCCCGCTCGAAAGAACGTCGCGAGATGCAGTCTCGTGTGCGGGCGATTGAGACGGAGATCAGCGAGCTTGAGAATCGACAGCAGACGCTCACGGAAGAACTCCAGGCTCCCGGAACCCATCATCAGGCGGGGCGTGCGTTTGAAATTACTCAAGCCATCACCCAGGCGACCCAGCGTTTGGAATCGATGCATTCCGAATGGGAAACGGCTGCAACTCGCTTGTCCTCACTTGAGCCGGGCGGTTCTGAAAATTAAGGCTGCTAGCTTGCCGAGCTCTTCTGGCGGAAGCCGTGCCACGCGAATCCGATTCCCACGAAAGCCCAGCCGAGGTTGACGCAGAGCGTCAGGAGGCATGCGCTGAACGCCATCGCGCTGCTGATGCCGAACGTCGCCCAGAGCAGTATGGCCGCCCCGTCCCGAGCGCCTGCGCCGCCGATCGTTACCGGCATCGATGCGGCAACTCCGATCACTGGAAAGGTCCACAGCAGCTGCATCCACGGCAATGGACCGGGATGGATGGCGCGCAGGCAACAGCCCAGGACCGTCGACACCAGCACCTGAACGAGAAGTCCAGCGACGATTGCGCTCAGGGTGAGAGCGGGCCGGGCTCGCAGTTCGCTGAGCGCTTTGCCGATCTCCAGCACGAATCGATCCCAGTAGCGAACCCATCGCTGCCTTAGAAAGTAGAATCCAAATCCGATTCCTGCCGTGACCAGCCCCGTGAGGGTCACCCACGGCCCGGAGGGCGTCCAGTGGAGTTGCTCCCAGTGCAGAGGCGGCCCTGCCCACAGAGCGATGCCAAGGGTGATCAATCCGTAAATAATCGTACTCACAGCTCCAGCGGAACGATCCAATGCTGACGCTGCAAGAATGCGCGAGAGGGGAAATCCAAACCAACGGGAGTAGAGAGTGGCTTTGGCGACGTCGCTCACCGCCGCGCCGAAGAGCAGCGCGCAGAACGTATGACCCACCACGGTGAGGCGCCAGGAAGTCGGTAGATCGACGACCACGCCGGTGATACGGAGCATCTGGTGCCATCGCCAGGCACCCACGGAGAGTGACAGTGCGAAGGCACCTGCAGCGACCAGGAACCACATCGGCTTGAGCTGCCTGAGGGCGATATGCAGAGCCGTGCGGTCGAGGCGCGAGAGGATCAAGAAAATTGCCAGGAGCGAGACCGCCAGCGCGGCACATCGAATCGGCGAGAACAATCTCCGCAATGAGACCGCCTGCTGCGGCATGTCGGACATGAGATTAAAGCTTGATGAACTCGGTTCGGAGACCCTCGGGGCTGCTGTGGAGCAACGCGACCGAGCGAGGGAGATCAAATCGCTGGCGGCCTGCGTAGCCAGGGTTCAGGAACAGGGTCTTGCCCAGGATTTGCTCGAACGGTTTGTGAGTATGACCGAAGACGACCACATCCGGTTTTACTCGAGCCAGATGTCGCGCCAAATCTTCGGAAGGACGTTGGATTTCTATCACGTGGTGGATCAGGAAGACCCGAGAGTCGAGAGTGAGCACCTCCGTTTCCAGCACGTCGAGTCCACCGTCTGTGTTTCCTAAAACAGCCGTGACAGGAGCAATGTTTTCAAGTTCGACCAGCAGGGAGCTATAGCCAATATCCCCAGCATGCAAGATGTGGTCCACGCCGGCGAACAACGAGGAGACTTTAGGATCGAGGAACCCGTGGGTATCCGAGATGAGTCCGATTTTCACGTGCGCGATTCTTCCGCCTCTGATGGGGTTTCTTCCGCCTCGGGGGTCTCTGCTTCGGAGGTTTCCTTTTCCGCTGCCGACTCGAAATGGTCCGCAAGCTTCATCGCTCCCGCGAAAAGTCCGGTGAAAAGTCCACCGCTGAGGAGGGTGTTTCGAAGAAACTCCCAGGTGGGGGGATGTCCTGCCGTCCCCTGGGTCAGCGCGATGAACCAACCGGCGATATCACGGGTGTATTCTGGATTTCCGAAGGGGTTCAGAAGCCAGGCTGCCGTGTTGGTGATCAGGTAGAACAGCAAGGATCCAACGATCCCGCCGGTGAATAACTTGAGCCATGAACTGGCGGGCTTAAAGCACCGCCCGAGGCCGATGAGCGCAAGATACACGGCGTAGTTGGTGAGCTGATACCACTGGAAGGAAATCCCGAACGTTTTCCAGTAGTAGAACGAGAGCGCCGCATCGGCCACCGCCATAGCGGTGAGGGGCAGCCACCATCCTAAACGGCCCGGAAAATACACACCTGCGCAAAACAGCAACGCGTAGGCCGCGCTAAAGTTCAGGGGCATCAGCCCCGGCCAACGCGTTAGGGCGAACACCGCCATCAGCAGTAACGCGAGCCAGAGGTTATTTCTTGAGTTCAACGGCGCGAATCATAGACCCGGAACCTCGTCTGACAAGCGTGGCATTGAAGCGCTTTTCACGCGGGGCGTGATTCAAAGTGGGTGAGAATGGAGTCTCGCCTATTCGAAGAGGTGGGACGGGGGATGGGCCGATACGGCCCACACTACAGAACTGCAGCGGGCGTGCTCTCGCACGGTTTCCATCTTCTGTAGTGTCGTCCGTGTCGGACGGTCCGGGCGGGGATGGGCCGATACGGCCCACGCTACAGAACTACAGCTGGCATGCCCTCGCACGGTTTCCATCTTCTGTAGTGTCGTTCGTATCGAACGATCCGGGCGGGGGATGGGCCGATACGGCCCACGCTACAGAACTACAGCTGGCGTGCTCTCGCACGGTTTCCCCTCTTCTGTAGTGTCGTCCGTATCGGACGATCCGGGCGGGGATGGGCCGATACGGCCCACGCTACAGAACTACAGCCCGGCTCTGTGGCGTCGTCCGTGCACTCCGCAGTAAATACTAGGACCCTCTTCCTCCGTTCCCCCACCCCCGACTCCACTTCGCCCCTTGAGGCATCCATTTCACCCCATCTACATGGTCGATGAGCTACACGAAATCTAGCTTCATGGGATACAGCCCGGCTAAAATGGCCTCCAAAATGCAAGCCTGCCGCTTGCCTGACGCGGGTTCCGGCCGATAACTTTGGAAGCGATCACGCGATTATGAGCACAGCCCCGTTAGAGACTCCGGCTCCGAAGCGAAAGTACGTCCGCGCGGTGGGTCCACGCCTGCGCCTGTTGCTGAGCGGCATCTTCGCCTTGTTCGCCATCCTCGGAGCCAATTCGGTCTATCTGTCGAGCATCACCTTTCTGGAGTGGATCAAGGGGATCTCCTATCAAAACTACTTCTACATGGTGATGTTCGGAGTGCATCTGGGCCTGGGCCTTCTCCTGATCCTGCCAGTGGTGATCTTTGGCCTCATTCACATCAAGAACTCGAAAGATCGACCCAACCGAAGAGCCGTCCGAGTCGGTTACGCGCTCTTCATCTGCTCTCTGGTTCTTTTGGTATCGGGTGTTGCACTGATGCGTTTCGATTTCTTCTCGATCAAGAACCCCAAGATCCGCAGTCCGATCTACTGGGCGCATGTCGTCACGCCCGTGCTCGCGATTTGGATGTATGTCCTGCACCGTCTTGCGGGGCCAAAGATCAAATGGCAGATCGGCCTGCGCTGGACCGCCGCTGTCGGAGTGCTGGTGCTAGGCAGTGTCCTGCTTCATTCCTCCCATCCTCGCCTAAACCAGATCGGCTCGAAGGACGGCGAAAAATACTTCCTCCCCTCGCAAGCGCGCACCGCGACCGGGAAGTTCATCCCTGCTGAAACGCTGATGATGGATGACTATTGTAAAAAGTGTCATCAGGACTCTTACGACGGATGGTTTCACAGCTCGCATCGGTTCAGCTCGTTTAACAATCCCGGCTATCTCTTTAGCATTAAGGAAGCCCGTGAGGTGGCAATGGCTCGCGATGGCAACGTCAAGGCCTCGCGCTGGTGCGCCGGATGCCATGACATCGTCCCCTTCCTCAGCGGGGCGTTTGATGATCCCAACTTTGATCTCACCAAACATCCCACTGCGAACGCAGGCATCACCTGCACCAGCTGCCACAGTATCACGCATATCAACAGCACGGTTGGCAACGCGGCCTACACCCTCGAAGAGCCGGTTCATTATCCGTTCGCCGCAAGCAAGAACGAGACCCTGCAGTGGTTGAACAATGTGTTGGTCAAGGCCAAGCCGGAGTTCCACAAAAAAACTTTTCTCAAGCCGTTCATGAAGTCGGCGGAATACTGCTCGGTCTGTCACAAGGTGGGGCTCCCCTTCGAGGTGACCCGCTACAAAGAGTTCCAGCGCGGGCAGAACCACTACGACACTTACCTGCTTAGCGGCGGTTCCGGCCATGGGGCGCGCTCTTTCTACTATCCGCCCAAGGCCGAGAAGAACTGCAATGGCTGTCACATGCCACTCCAGGCTTCCGAGAATTTCGGCGCGAACTTTTTTAACGCCACGAACCCCTCTCAACGCTTCATCCACGATCACCTTTTCCCCGCAGCCAACACCGCCCTGCCCTTCCTGCGGGGTGAGCTCGATATCGTGAAACGCCACGAGGATTTCAGCACCAATTCGCTTCGCATCGACTTGTTCGCAGTCAAGGAGGGAGGAACCATCGACAGTCCGATCAGCGCTCCGCTGCGTCCGACCGTACCCACGCTCATGCCGGGAAAAAAATATCTTCTGGAAGTCGTGGTGCGCACCCTCCGCATCTTCCATCCCTTCTCGCAGGGCACCGTGGACTCCAATGAGATCTGGGTGGACGTGAAAGGAACCAGCGGTGGACGAGTAGTCGCCCGGAGCGGCGGATTCGGCGAGCATCGAGAAGTCGATCCCTGGTCTCATTTCATCAACGTCTACATGCTCGACAAGGACGGCAATCGAATCGACCGACGCAACGTGAGCGATATTTTCACTCCGCTCTATAACAATCAGATTCCTCCGGGAGCCGGCCAGGTGGTGCACTACGAGTTCACTGTTCCCGAAGATCTGAAGGAACCCATCGATTTTGAGGTGAAGTTGAATTATCGAAAATTCGACACCACTATGGTGAACTATTTCCAAGGCCAGGATTTCAAGGCCGGCAAGCCGTTCCAGATCACCAACAGCATCCCTGTTAGAATTATCTGCACCGATCACGTCACCCTGCCGGTGGCGAACTCCAGTCGGTCGGTCACCAACCCCCCGTCCGCGATTCCCGCGTGGCAGAGATGGAATGACTATGGCATCGGGCTTTTGAATAAAGGCGACAAGGGCAGCGAGAAAGGGGAACTGGTTCAGGCGACCTATGCCTTTGAGCAGGTCGAAAAGCTCGGGCGATTCGACGGGCCGGTCAATCTGGCGCGGGTCTACTTCAAGGAGGGTCGCCTGGATGAAGCGGTTGAGGCGCTTCAACGCGCCGGCAAGTTCGATCCTCCTCCTCCTCGGTGGACGGTGGGCTGGTTCACAGGATTGGTGAACAAACAGAACGGATATCTCGACAAAGCGATCACCGACTTCCGGAGTGTCCTGGAGGATCGATATCCCGAACTGGACAGGCGCGGTTTCGATTTCTCCAAGGACTACGAAGTGATCAACGAGCTAGGGCAGACCCTCTTCGAACGCGCCAAGGCCGAGCGCGGCGACGCGAACAAATCCAAGCGCGAGGCGTTCCTCCACCAAGCGATCGAGCAGTTTGAGAAAACGCTCGCCCTGGATAGTGAAAATCTCACCGCGCACTACAATCTCGCGCTGATCCAGGCCCAGCTCGGCGAGACCCGGAAGGCCGAGGAACACCGCAGGTTGCATGAACGCTATCGGCCCGACGACAATGCCCGCGATCGCGCCGTGACCCTTGCACGACGCAACAACCCTGCGGCCGATCACGCCACGCAGGCGATCGTGATCTATCCTCTCCAACGCTCCGGCGCACTTGAGCTTCCGGCCACGCGAACCGCGAAAGCCGAAGCCTCAAAACCCACCGACCCAGTCTCTCGATGAAATCACCCATACGCGGTCAGCACCCCAAACCACGCCGCGATGAAGCCGAGGGCGAGGAGATCGAACATTTGGACGACGTGGTGATCGGCCGCGCATTCCGCTGGTCGGGATTCGCGGTGGTCGCGGTGATTGCGGCCGTGATTGGCGCCATCTGGTTCGCTAGACGGAAGAAACCGG
>JAYTTC010000641.1:0-3935 GCA_043745255.1 Verrucomicrobiales bacterium | reverse complement strand
CATCCTCGCCTCGGTGGTGCTGCTCGGACTCACCGTTCCCTGGCGTGCCTCGATGGTGGTGAGCGCGCTCCGAATCAACCTGCTGTTGGTCTCCTTCGGCGGCCTTTCGGTATTGCTTGGATGGGTCCCACTCTACCTGGGGCTCAATCGCGTCCGGACCCTTGAGGTCTAGCAGCCTCAGCGGCTCGCCTGTGAGGCCTCGCCGTGGTGCTCGATGCGAATGATCTGAGTATCTTTGTTGTTGCCCCAGGCTGTTCCGTATTCGATGAGATAGAGACATCCATCCGCTCCCAGCTCCATATCCATCGGACGCTTGAAAGTCATGTTCGGACAGAAACGCTCCATGCGCATCTTTCCATCCGGTCCCTTGGCCACATTTCGATTCTCATCTAGATGCACCGCCACGATCCAGTTGCGGGACCACTCATAGATAAACAGGGTATGATCGAACTCTTTCGGGAGCTTGTGGGCGGATTTTAACTTTTCGTCATAGTAATACACCGGCCCAGCCATGGCGGTACGCCCGCCGCCCGCATTCAGCACCGGAAATTTCGCCGTCGGTCCGGCAGGATAGGAGATCCACGCCGGTTGGGCGGGGGGGAGATCGGTAATACCGGTGTTGTTAGGCGAGTGGTTTACCGGCTTGATGGGATTGTGTTTGAAGTCGTTGGTCCTATGAACAAAGTCCCAGTGCCAGTAGGCGCGGTTCTCTCCGACAAAATAGGGCCAACCAAAGTTTCCCGCCTGCCGAGCCTGGTTCACTTCGTCATGCCCGGCTGGACCGCGGGTTTCGTTCATTCCGCCGGCGTCAGGACCCACATCGCCCCAGTAGACATCCCCGCTGCGCTGATCGACATTGATTCGGAACGGATTTCGACAGCCCATGACATAAATTTCCGGACGCGTGCCCGGAGTGCCTGGCTTGAAAAGATTTCCTTCCGGAATGGAGAACCCGCCCTCGGGTTTCGGGGTGATTCGCAGGATCTTTCCGCGCAAGTCGTTCGCGTTCGCCGCCGACTTCTGAGCGTCCCAGGGAGAGCGACCTTCACGCTCATCCACCGGGGAATATCCGTCGGATTCAAACGGATTGGTGTTGTCACCAATCGACATGAACAAATTTCCTTTTGAATCGAAAGCCAGTGAGCCTCCCACGTGACAGCACTGTTCGCGCTGGGTGGGTACATCAATGATCGGAGTTTCAGAGCCAGCGTCGAGGGATTCGCCCTTGAGCGTGAAGCGGGAAACGCGAATAACGCCCGATTTCTTACCCTGAGCATCGGTCGCGGTATCCGGAAGTGAGCGGTTCAAATAGACCCAGTGGTTCTGATCGAACTTCGGATCGAGGGTCATCCCCAGAAGCCCGTCCTCGAGCCCCCGGAACACGCCGAACTTGCCGATGACCACAGTCTTTTGATCCGATGGCTTCCACATCTTCACCAACCCATCGCGCTCCACCCAGAACACTCGTCCATCCCTCGCCACCGACAACTCCATCGGATCGATGAGAGTGTCTTGGATGGCACCTCCGGGCTCAGCGGAGCGATCGGAATCAAGGATCACTTTGCGAAATGGCCCGTCAGCTTGGGGGCCCGTGGGGGTCGGAGTGGGTGGATCGGCCGCCCAGACGCGGAAGTTAGCGATGGTCAATAGAACTGTCACCCCCAAGGCGACAGCGAAGAGAGAACGATCAGTTTTCATGAATTAAGCCCAGCTTGGACTCGCGAGCCGAAGGAAAATTCAAACCGGGCTCGGTGCGGAAATGGGAGCGGCGCTCGTGGGAGCGCGGCCAATTCCATTGGCCGGGTGGGCTCTCACGCCAGTTCGGTCGAAATGGGGTTGAAGTGCGGCGCTCTCACGAGACGCCGCTACTTCTTTCTGATCGACGACCGCGCTCAGCGCAGCGCTTTCTTAAGGAATTTGATGCCTTTGACCGCGATTTCTTCAGTGGTGGGTTCCATTCGACGCCAGATCGCGGCCGCGCGGGCGATGACTTTTACATCCGTGGTAAAGGATTCGATCACCACGTCGCCGGTGTATTTTACGCTCTTCAGCGCTGCCACGATCGGATTCCAGTCGATGTGGTCATTCCCTGGTGTTCCGCGATCACTGCCACAGGCATGGAAGTGTGCCAGGTGTTTGCCTGCTTTGCGGATGGCGTCGGCTTGGTTCTTCTCCTCAATGTTCATGTGGAAGGTGTCGAGGTGGAGCCTCAGGGCAGGATTTCCCACATCCTTGATCATCTTAAGACCTTGATCGCAGGTATTGATGAAATCGGTCTCGAAGCGATTGAGGGGTTCCAGACATATCTGCTTGCCGTGCTTCTGAGCGTAGCGGGCGAGCGTCTTCAGATGTTTCACGACAGTGGCCCACTGTTTTTTGTATTCTTTTTCAGGAACGGCGTCCGCTCGACCCACCTCTGAATAAACCGGTCCGATCAGCGATGGGCAGCCGAGCACCACCATCTGGTCGATCAGCTGCAGCATATAATTCAGACCGGTTTTCTGTTGTTCAGGAGTACCGCGCAAATCCCGCCCACCCCCCATGCAGGCGCAAACCGAACCACAGACTAGGCCATTCTTGTCCAACTCCCGCTTCACGTGGGCGGGATCGATATGCGACGGGTCCTCGATGGGAATTTCGACCGTGTCAAAGCCCCACTTCTTGAAGCTCTTGAAAAATTTAGTGCTCTCGTTAGTGAAGGGAGAGGTAAACAGAAAAGTATTGATGCCAATTCTCATAGCGTGTGGATCGAGGCTAGTGATTCGAGCCGGGGTGTCAAAAAGGTTTTACAGCATTGCGGGAGTGCAGGGAGAGGCTGACCTGGGACTGTTAGCGTCTCCCTCCTTTCAATCCAGCAGGTCTCATTTTGATCTCGGGAATCGCGAGCTGCGGCGGAGAACCGTCCGAATTCCCTCTCCTCCAATCTAAAATCAGAACCGCTGCATTCAATCACGCCTGGGTTGCCCTCGTTGAGCAGTCCAGCATAGTCTCACCCCACATGACGCCTCGCTCGCTTGCCCTATTGGTGGTCGTATCGACCGGCCTGCTCGTCGTGACGGGATGCCGAAAGCAACCCGCCGTGGCGGGTGGAGCCGACACTGCGAGGGGAGGGCCCCTTCAAGTGATCGCGGTGCCCGCGCGCCAGCAGCCGGTTTCCGAAACGGTCGGATTGGTCGGATCCATCACTCCGAACGAATGGGTGGAAGTGAAATCCGAGACCGACGGCACGGTGCAGGAGGTCGGATTTTCGGAAGGTCAGCGCGTTGAGAAAGGTCAGCTGCTGGTAGCACTCGACCAGACCAAGCTGCAGGCGGGATTGGCTCAGGCGGAGGCGAATTTCCAGCTAGCAAAATCCACATACGACCGCGCGGAGCGGCTTCACGGAGAAAAACTTGTCCCTCAACAGGACTATGACCAGGCGGTCTCCGGGTTGGCCGCCAATCAAGCCACCGTCGACCTGACACGCCGCAATTTGAAGGACGCCCGGCTGCTGGCTCCTTTCTCCGGGATCACCGGTGCCCGGCTGATCAGCCCTGGCCAAGTCATCGCTCGCAACACCACCCTTACCTCGGTCGTGGATTTGGACACCGTGAAGATCGAGCTGAATGTGCCGGAACGATACCTCAGCCAGATTCAAAACGGACAGAAACTGACGTTCTCGGTAGCCGCATATCCAGGCCAGTCATTTCAGGGGGAGGTTTACTTTATCTCTCCGCAGCTGGAGATCAGCACCCGCACCGCGCTGGTGAAAGCCAGGGTGCCGAATCCGGACATCAAACTCCGCGGCGGAATGTTTGCTCGACTTGACCTCACACTGCGTCTGCGCGACTCCGCGCTGGGTAACAGTTTAGCTCATTTCGGGCGTGATCTGCGGCGACATCCCTTTGGTTTGCGATGGCCAGAGGGATGAGGGGAGCCGAGTGCATTGCGATAGA
>JAYTTC010000640.1:0-3940 GCA_043745255.1 Verrucomicrobiales bacterium | reverse complement strand
TCAGAAGCTTCTTCGCGCAGCCGCCGCAATATGGAGCAGGCGAGCGTGGTTTGGAACGCAAAACGCCAGTGCAACCACGCTACATCCGCATTACCGATATCGATGAGTTTGGGATTCTCATCGACGAACTAGGAGCCACCGCCGCGACGGTCGAACACAGATACATCTTGGAGGAGGATGATTTGTTGCTCGCCCGAAGCGGGAATACGGTGGGCAAATCCTACATACACAAGCGTGCTCATGCCCCAAGCGTGAGCTTTTTTGCGGGTTACTTGATTCGCTTCCGGTTTCGGTGCGCTGAATTACTTCCCGACTATGCCTTCGCAATCACTCAACTCCCTTACTACAAGGATTGGGTGCGCGCCGTCCAGCGTGCGGCTGGACAGCCCAACATCAACGCCCGCGAGTATTCCAATCTGGATATTCCGGCCGCCCCGATTCCCGTGCAAACGCTGGTGATTTCTCTTCTCCAGCAAGCATACGCCGACAAGCGAAGGCGCGACGATGAAGCAAAGGCCTTGCTCGCCAGCATTGACGATGTGCTACTCGACGAACTCGGCATCCCCCAGAAACCCGAGCCACCCAACACGATCGAAAGCCGAATCTTTCGTCGAGACTTCTCGACCGTCAGCGGCAAGAGAATCGATCCGGCAGCAAACTGGAAGCGCCTGAGCTTTGATGGCGGCAAGTTTCCACTTCGCCGATTGCGTGATGTGGCATCAATCAATCCGGTGTCACGATTTCCGAAATTGGCACCCGGAACCCCCGTATCATTTGTTCCGATGGATGCAGTGTCGGACGTCTTCGGAGAAATCACAGACCGGCAGACGCGACCCATCGACGAGGCGGGAAGCTACACGCCCTTTCAAAGGGACGACGTGATTTGGGCCAAGATCACCCCTTGTATGGAAAATGGCAAAGCTGCCGTTGCAGATGGATTGGTCGAAGGCGTTGGATACGGCTCAACCGAGTTCCATGTCTTCAGGCGGAGAAGTGCGGAATTGTCCCATCATTACATGCATCACCTCTTGCGCCTCAAAACCGTCCGCGAGCACGCTCGCCGAAACTTTACCGGCTCATCCGGCCACCAGCGTGTAGATGAAGACTTCTTCTATCGCATGGAGATTCCTTTCCCGCCGAAGAAAATCCAGGAACGAATAGCGGAGAAGGCTGAGGCTACGAAAAACCAAGCGCGCAAGCTCTTCGCCGACGCCCGCACCGACCTCGACAAGGCCAAGCGTGACATCGAAGCCCTCATCCTCGGCAAGGAGGGCGCCGTATGAAGCTCAAAGGCGTTCCCGATTTCTCGCTCGGCAATTTCCTTTGCCTTCGAGGCTTCGCCCGCATGGGCGACCTCTATTCCCTCTCCGAACCTGACCCGAGCTTTCAGCGCGACCTCCTAAAACTGCATGAGAAGGAGATGGTGGCGTTTCTGCGCGAGGGAGAGTTTTTGTTTTTCCCCGAGGTCATCCTCAGCACGACGCTTTCACCGGACGCCGACAACACGGAGGAAGTCACGAAGCTGTTAGAGAACGTGAGAGCGGGACAGCACTTCAATAATCTCAAGTTCGCCGACTACCGATTGTCCTGCTCGGTCAACAAGACCAAGAGCAGCGGAAAGGACTCGCGCACCTTCGACATCTTCCAAACCGCCACCATCGAACTCAACGCCAAGCTCGCGCACAAGTTCTCCCGCATCGACGGCAATCACCGCCTCAGCGCGACGCCGAAGGACAAGAAATTCGAGGCGCACAACACGCCGTTCTGTCTGCTGCTCTTCCGCAACACGACCGAGGCCGCCCGCTTCAGCCGCGCTCTCTTCCACAACATCAACTACAAGTCGGTGCCGTTGACGATGGAGCAAAACCTCAAGCTCATCCTCGACGACTCTGCGTTGTTCCCCGACGCAAAGCTCAAAGCGCACGAGTCATTTGGCTGGCCCTACTACCACGCCCGGAAGCTGCACACCGCGCTGGACTTCGATGTCTTCGGAAACTTGAAGCCATTCATCGAGAAAGAGCCGCGCAGTTTTCTAGTCGGTCAGTTCACCTTTCTCATCCAAAGCGATGTGCTGGGAGACAACGAGAACGCCGTCCCTCGCTTCAAGGCGGCACTGGTGAAGGTGAATGGACTTTTTGACACCCATCCTGCGCTGAAAGACTCCAAAAATCGCGGACTGCTCGCGGCCTTGGTCTATTACGAACTCAAGAAGGGCGCGCCGGTCGTGTCATTCGTCCGCTGGGTCTTGGATAATCACCTGCACCTCATCGAGGAATCCAGCTCGTCAGACCTCATCGCCATCTTCGACAAAGTGCTGGCGAGCCGGAAGCGGACCGTCTTCGTATCGATGCCCTTCGGCAAAGCAAAGCCCGATGACCACTACGCCATCATCCAGCGCGTCTGCAAAGAAGTGAGCGAGACGCACAACCTCAAGCCCGCGCTCAAGGTGGAGCGCGTGGACTGGTTCCACGACGGCACGTCCTACGAAATCAACGACAAGATCATCGAGATGATGAGCGATTGCGGCCTGCTCATTGGCAACCTCACGCACTGCAACCCGAACGTGTATCACGAAGTCGGCTTCGTGATGGGCAAGGCCAAGGCCGAAGGCAAAGACGTGGCGAACATGCTCCTCTTCCTCGATGAATCAGTCGCGGAGGACAAAGACAAGATCGTCGGCTTCAACCTGCGCGGCATCAAGCAACTAAGGTTCACCAAGCCGGAACTGGAGTTTGCGCCCGCGCTGAAGGAGAACTTGGAGCGGTTTTTCAAACTAAAGGCTTAAACCACCACCAGGGCCATCCACATCGCGGATGAAGCGCACCGCAGCCAGTATGGATTCGGCGGCAAGGTGAATGAAACGTCCCGGCGAGATGGTGCGGGTGGGCATGGAGACGGGGAAGATCGTGAAGATCGTCGTTGCGCTGCCGGGGCTGAATGAGCGGAGGTAGGGAAGAGGGCCGGCGACATTCGCTGGCCCGGCGGTTTTGCCAGTCCGAACAGCCTTTCGGGGCACGGCGGGCGTGATTTGACGCAAATGGCTGATTCCAAGGCGTTCCTGACACGCGCCAAGGCTCGATAGACAGGCTCCAAGGGTCATCTCGCACACGCCCAAGGGGTGATTTACACGCTCCAAGGCTCGATTGACACGCTCCAAGGGTCATCTTGCACACGCCGAAGCCCCGGCTGACATAGGCCCAAGGGGTGATTGACACGGGGCAAGGGTGAACTCGCACGCGCCAAGGGGCGGCTGGCACGGGGGGAGGCCAGCCTCGCACGGGGTAAGGGGCGGCTGACACGCGCCACGCTGCGGCTCGCACCCGCCTAAACCTCCGCTCGCACGCGGCAGCGCGGCGTTGCACGGGGCCAAGGCGCGGCGGCACGCGGGCAGGGTGCGGCTCGCACGCACCCAAGGCTTCGCTCGCACGGAGCGCGTTCGCTTTGACACATAGGCAGGCAATGCGAGCCATCGCACGGGAGACATTCGCAAGCACTGAGGGCGTTCATTTTCACGGGATGAAAGACCCGCAGAAGCCGGTGGCGGTGTTCCTTTTCGCCGGGCCGACGGGGACGGGGAAGACGGAGCTGGCGAAGGCGCTGGCGGAGTTTCTTTTTGGCACGGAGGCGAGTCTGCTGCGGTTCGACATGAGCGAATACATGGAGGAGCACTCGGTCTCGAAGCTCATCGGCTCGCCACCTGGCTACATCGGGCACGATGAGGGCGGCAGGCTCACGGATGCGGTGCGCGCGAAGCCTTACAGTGTCATTTTGTTCGACGAAGTGGAGAAGGCGCATCCGCGTGTGCTGGATCTTTTTCTCCAAGTTTTCGACGAAGGCACGCTGACGGATTCGCGCGGGCGGAAGGCGAATTTCCGGGAGACGGTGATCATCCTCACAAGCAACTTGGGCAGTGCCGCGCCTGCAAAAAAGAAGTTGGGAT
>JAYTTC010000639.1:0-14910 GCA_043745255.1 Verrucomicrobiales bacterium | reverse complement strand
GGGTGGACAGCAGCCGCCAGCCCCAAACCAACCCGAACAGTCCGTAAAGACCCACGAAGAACCCGATGATCGAGAGACGAGTTTGCTGCACCACGTATCCCGCGACGTGTAAGAGCAGGCCGGTCACCACCAAAAGGAGAGCAGGCCACCAAGGCTGCTTCCTCACTGCCATCAACTCCGCCCGCTTCAAGTAGGCCAAAACCAGGATCAGCAGCGGCATGTAGAGCCCCAGCTCATCCCCCTCGGACGTCGTGAAGACATACTTCATCCACCCGAACAAAGAAGTCGTCTTGACATACCCGATGGTGGAATTGCCTAAAAAGTGGAATAGGGCGACCCAGCCCAGAAGCAAAAGCCCAAACAGGGCTTTATCAGGGAACTGCTCGAGCATACGACGAAGTTCCGTGGGCACTTCGCGCAACTCGTCACCTAGACTTTTGGGCGCATCCGACATAAATCTCTTCAATAAGTCACTAACAACCGTGGTTCGATCCCGGTAGGCCCGAAAACGTTCAATCGGATCCGCGACCCAATGTATGGGAATACGCCAGCCGAAGCGATTCCACAGACCGCTCCCAGTTCAGCTCCGTCCGAAACCTCAGGTTGCCCAAGGCCCCCATGCGATCCCGGCCGACAGGATCCGCCAGGGCAGCCGCAATCCCTTCCGCCAACCTTATCGACGAATTCTCCGCCACATAAAACGCCGCGCCCTCTGCCGAAAACCGGCCTTCCTTCAAATCGAAGAGGATCTGCGGTTTGCCAAAGGCCATGTACTCCAGGACCTTGTTCATCGTGCAGTGATCGTTGTAAGGGTTGATGGGATCGCACGACGCCCCAAGATCCATCGTTCGCAGCGCCAAAAACAGGAATTCATTCGACACCCGTCCTGGCAGATCGACGTAATCTTGCAGGCCAAGTCGATCGCGAAGCGTCACCAACTTGGCATGTTCTGGTCCGGTGCCCATCAACAAAAATTGGATATCTTTCCGTCCCTTTCCATTGACCAGGTGATCCGCTGCCTCAATCAGGTAGTTCACCCCGTCCGCATCGCCCATCACGCCCACGTAACCCACCAGAAACTGTCGCCCTCGGCGCAATGAAGCATCGGGCCGGGCGTCATTCACGGCGATACTCGGGGCCGTCCGCACGATGAATACCTCCTCGGTCCGCTTGCCGCCTCGCTCCATGGCGATCGCGCGCACCGATTGGTTGGTCGCGAGCACCGTGTTCGCGCACGCATAGGTCAGTCGCTCCGCGAGACGCACCGCCCAGTACAGCAGGCCGCGCCTTCCGAACTTCGCCTCGAACATCTCCGGCCAGGCATCATGAACGTCATACACCACTTTCACCCCCAGCAGTTTGAACGGGAGCGCCACCAGGAACAGAAGATCCGGTGGATTGCAGAGATGGATCACTTTGAACCGATGTCGATACCATGCCTTGCAGGTGAGCCAGAACTCGCCCCAAAGCGCCGAGGTGTATTCCGCGATAAAACCAAACAAGCCTCCGGCCTCATCACTGATCCAGTGCCGATAGATTTGGATTCCGTCGAGAAGCTCCTCGGCCTTCACGTACCCGCGCATCTTGGGACAGATCACCACCACCCGATAGCCGGCATCGCGAAGCGCACAAGATTCCTGCCACACCCGCCGATCCAGGGGCACGGGCAGATTCTCGACTATGATGAGGATCGTGGGTTGATCAGCCATGATCGGGGTTTCCTCGTCGTGGCAGACGGGACGCGAGATTGAAAACGCGGGTCAATGCAGTGTCGAACATGGGTTGATCCAGGCTGCGGTTCACCAGCAGAGACCCTGATACTTCACCTTCAAGGTCTGTAGCTCCTTCCATCCGTTCACATCGATGAGGCTGTGACGTGCGGTGAGATGGTGTGCCAGATCCTCAATCGACGCGCATCGCTGCGAGGCCACTACCAAACCCTCGCTTCCCAGGGCACCGGCGAGGCTGGAATGAAGCAGTGAGGCCAAATGCGGCATCTTGGCGTCGATGACTCGTTTGTTCCCGCCGACCAGCGCGGCGAGATTCAAGGCGGGATCGTAAATGCGGACGGAGTATCCGCGGCCCAGGAGCGTCTGTGCCACCTCCACCATCGAACTCTCACGCAGATCATCGGTATTGGATTTGAAAGAGAGACCCAGCAGCACAACCTCTCGCACTCCCGACTCCATGATCAGAGTTAGGAGGCTTTGCAAATGCCGGTCATTGCTGGAAAGCAGGCTTTCAAGCAAAGGGGTCGACACGCCCTGCAGTCGACTGCAGTGGGTCAGTGCTCGGACGTCTTTCGGGAGACAGGATCCACCGAAAGGATTCCCCGGCTTCATGTAATAGGGCGACAGATTCAATTTGGTGTCGCGACACAGCAGATCCATTACGGTGCGGGAATCAATCGCCAGCTGCTTGCCCAACCGACCCACCTCATTGGCGAAGGTGATCTTGGTGGCGTGAAACGCGTTGCAGGCGTACTTGATCATTTCCGCAGTGGGCCAGTTCACCGGCACCGCAGCGATGCCAAATAGCGACTGCATGAGCGGCTCAGGCGGTCTTGTCCCGTCCCGAGATCCCACCACCGCCAGCGACGGTTGATCAAAGTCGGCCACCGCCGTGCTCTCTCGCAAAAACTCCGGATAGTAATAGACCTGGAGCGCTCCCGATTTTTCCAAATCGCCAAGCAACTCGTCGACGAGGGTCATGGTACTGCCAGGAAGCATCGTGCTTCGCAGCACGAGTGTGTGTGGCTTTCGCGCCGCGCGAAGCGCCTCAGCGATCTCGCGTAGAACACCACGAACAAAACTCAAGTCAAGGGCACCAGAAAGAGCCGAGGGGGTCCCCACGCACACGATCGACACCTCAGTGCTCCCAATCGCGTCGACGGCGTTCTGCGTCGCACGCAGTCGCCCTTCCCGGCATGCGGTCGTCAGCAACTCAGGCAGGCCGGGCTCAATGATAGGAGCCAAGCCCTGGTTGAGCGCCTCCACTTTCTGCGCGCTCACATCGACCCCCACGATGGTGTGTCCCTGATTGGCCAGGCAACCCGCGGTGACCGCCCCCACATATCCGAGGCCGAAAATACTAATTCTCATGTGTGATGAACGCTAAAAATGTAGTACTGAAAACGCAAGGCTCGTCCCCGGCGGGCCGGGCTGTAAGCAATAAAAACGCCGCGCGCTCTGTTTTCCGAAACGCCGATGAAACGGTTCCATCCAGCGAGTCCGACCCAGCGCCGATCTTCAGATCTCCCAGCTCGAAATACTCAACCGAATCCCAATCCGCCCCCACCATCACCCTCAGTTCTGAGTTCAATCGATTCACAATAAATTCTCGCGGCCCAAGCACTCGGAGGGTAGCGCCAGGGGCAAATTGCCAACGGACGGTAAATGAGGCGGGCGAACCGTCGCTCCCAAGGCAACAATCCTCGACCTGCCAGCCCGAGCCAGCGTCGCAAGGCGTGACGCGGCGACGCAATTGACTCCCGGGGAGGTCCAACACCCCCACCACGCCCGCGTTCTCCCGCATCGCCACGGGAATTGCATGCCGTCCCTGCCACAAAAAAGGTCCAAGTCGACGCGGATGCTCCGGCACCCCGAGCGGCGTCGGGCCATTGTGCGCCGCGCGCGAGGCCAGCCAGCTTCGTAGTTTGCCATCCGCATAATACGCGCCCGTCCCTGGATCGACCACCAAGGCGGTTCCCTTGAGCCACAACGAGAGATGAAGTGCGTCCAGATGACCATGCGCCGCCGTCTCCAAATAGCCCAATGGAGAGAGATCCCACCGCATCCGCCAGTCTCCTGAGGAATGAATCGCGATGCCGGTTTCCGGGTATAGCCACCAATCCCCCAACGCCCTCGCCTCCACGGGAACGCAGCTTTCAATCAGAGGCGGATGGAAGACGGGTGGAGCCCCTAGCCAGTAGCGGATCGTCGCACCTCCTGGGCTTCCATCCATCCATCCACGCCACTCTGGAATCACGGTGCGGTCATCCTGAAAAACCGGTGTCACGTAAGCACTATCTGAATCGCCATAATCCCAAGGCTCTTTCGGCACCTGGACCTCCCAAAAAAATCGAGCGGCACGATTCAACCGAAGCTCGACGGATTCGGACACCGTGCGTCCTGCTCCGCGGAGCGCCAGCCGGGACTGCCAGCAAAACTCGAAGGAAAAAAGCTGATAGTTCAGCGCCTGCTCGCAGTTCCCGCCGTCTCCAGCAAACTGGGATAACACCTCGCGCTCCCAGCATTCATGCAGAGTCGCCAGAGACACTCCCCACCTCTCCAATTCGGGCCACCGCGCAGTGGCCACGATCAACCCCACCAACTCCCCCAGCAGATGATTATTCGCCGAAGAACCGAAGGACCTATATCGCCAAACGAAATACGCATGAGGAGGAAGGATCGCCTGACGCAACGCAGCGAGTCGCTCGGAGAGCCTCGAATCAGAGGCCGTCGCATCGCGAAGTAGTGCGTCAATCCAAGTGAACTGAATCAGACGTATGCCTGCCTCCAGCGCACTCGTCCAGTTCCAGCCCTGCCCCGGGGGATTTCCCTTCACCCAATCCTCCAACCAGGCAATGCAGCGCTGCGCGAAAGCAGCCTCTCCGAGCACGTGAGACGCCTGTGCGAGCCGGACCAGCGGATACCAGCGGCTCAGCTCCCACACCAACTTCACATCCGCACCGTCGGGGAGCGCTCGATGGTTTAGACGAAAGGCGGAGGCGGTGGTGGCGAGATCCTTCCCCACCAGATAATCCTTGTGCCAATGGGGCGGCGTGTCGACCTGGAGATCCAGATGGCCGAAGGCTCGCCACCGACCTGCGGCAATCTCCTTCGATTCCTGAATTAAGGCCTGTTGAAGACTGGCTGGCACTTGTTCCGCATTCGGAACATAGGGAAACCCGGCGGAGGGATGAAGTGCCGCGCCGGTCCAATCGGGCAGACCTCGTGCGTCGGACCGCTGGCGTAGCTTCTTGCGCGCGTGCAGCACCATCTCCGGCAGACTCATCGCGCGGAGTCGATGCCAGTACCAGCCGAGATCCTTCATGCCGTCACCTCGACCGACCGACCCTGCTGGATCGATTCCAGCGCGGCAAAGGTGAGCAACATACTCGCACGCGACTGACCATAGGGCAGCGGATGAGCGCTCTCTCCACGAAGGAAACTCGCCCAGGCCGCCATCTGCTCGGCATGTCCTTTGGAAAGATACGAGCTGCGCCGCTCCTTCCTTCCGCGATGGATCACCAACTTCTGATAGTTTTGCGTCTCCGCGACGAACCCGGCACCAAAAACGGTCAGCTCCTCCTTGGGCCAAGAAGTGTCTCCCTCGGCTGAGTAGAGGAGTTGTCCACTGGACCCATCGGCGAATTCGATCTGCGCGCTGATCGTATCGGGAAAGGGCAAACGACCGCTCGCAGGCCAGGCGGTCTGTGCGAAGACCTTCACCGGACGCGAGGCGAACAAAAAACAGAAGTAGTCAAAGAAGTGGCAAGCCTCCCCGAGCACACGCCCGCCGCTCTCCGCGTAGTTCGCATACCAGTGCGCGGGATCCAGCTTGCCGGCCATCACCCGAAAGCTCGCGCTCTTCGGACCCGGTACAGAAGCGAGGAGTTTTCGCAGCTCCACGCTCGCCGGGGCGAATCGCCGGTTAAATCCTACCTGCACCGAGCCCGAGCTATTCGCCGCAGCGGCATCGATCGTCGCGAGTTCGGCACACGTGAGGCAGAGCGGCTTTTCCACGAACACATGCCGCCCCGCCGCGAGCGCGGAGGCCACGATAGGGGCATGCAGATGATGTCGAGTGGCGATGAGCACCGCAGCCGACTCCCCTGTCCTTGCTTTCAAAATCTCCTGATGATCGGTGGAGGACTCAGCGAAGCCGAATTTCACCTTCACATGATTGGCACTGAGGGCGGTCTGATTCACCACTGTGCCCAGCGGGAGCTTTCCTCGCAGATGCGGCAGCAACATGGTGCGCGCGAAATTGCCCGCTCCAATCACATCGACTCGGCTGACCGCCGAACTCAGTTTCAGCTCCTTCTCGACCCCTTGCCCGGCGAATGCGGAATGAGGGACTTCGGAAGAAACGAGAGGGGCAACCGCAGCGGAACCCCCGTATTCGAGCACTACGCCGACGTCGCGCGCGCTATCACTCAGGAGATCACGATACACCTCCAGAGCCTCGGAGAAGGGAGCCCGACGAGTGGTGATCGAGCCGAGCTTCAACGAGCCGGTCTGCATCAGATGCAGCACCGCGTCGAAGTTCCTGCCTTCCGTCCAGCGCACATAGCCGATGGGATAGTCCACCCCCGCCCACTCATACGCGGCGTCGTAGCGACCCGGCCCGTACGATCGAGAATAGCGGACATCGAGCTCCTTTTCGTAAAACACCTTCCACGCGCAATCGGCTCGAGTATTGCCAATGATCACGATGCGACCGCGATCCCGCAGAGCCTCGGCGGCCTGTTCGAGCGGAGCGTTGTTGTTTCCCGCCGTGCAGAGCACCGCAGCGTCGACGCCAAATCCCTCCGTCCACGAGCGCACCTCGTCGGCCAGGTTTTGCTGTCCCAGGATCACCACACGCTCGGCTCCCATCGCTTCGGCGAAGGGGCGACGCGAGGGAGCGAGATCGACGGCCATCACCCGACACCCATTTGCGGCGAGCAGATTTGTTACCAGAAGCCCAACCAGACCCTGGCCCATGACCAGCACCTTGTTACCCAACTGCGGTTCCAATTGTCGCACGCCCTGGAGTGCGATCGCGGCGAGAGTGGTGTAGGCCGCCTGCCAGTTCTCCACCTGCGCAGGCACTTTCGCCACCAACAAGTCGGGGAGAGCGATGTACTCTGCGTGGAAGGCACATTCCGCTCCCGCACAGGCCACCGAGTCCCCCACGCGAAACCGAGTATTCGCCGGGTCCACCGCCTCCACCACACCGGCAGCGCTGTAGCCCAAGGGGGTCGGCGTCTCGAGCCGATTTCGCACCTTCTCCAGCGCGGCGCGCCAGCCGAGATTCCGCGCCGTATCGAGCACTTTACGAACCTGATCCGGCCTCGCCTTGGCCTTCTGGAACAGGTTCATTTTCGCCTGCTCCACCTTCATCTTCTCGGTGCCCACGCTGATCACTGAATGAGTCACGCGCACCAGCACGCCGCCCGGAGGGGGGGTAGGCATGGGCACGTCCTGAAGTTCCAATCGTCCGTCCTGATATTGAGCGATCTGTTTCACAAAAATTAATTCGAGGGGGTTGCGGCCAGTGCGCTGACCAGCCACTTGTGCTTTCCACGAGAGGTCTTCTCCGTCTCCTTTACCTCTCGCACGTTCAACTCGAAATCGTCGCCCAACTTCCGTTGAATTCCACGGGTGATCTGCGGAAGTCGCTCCCTTTGAAAACCGGGGCCAGGCACGTAACGAAACTCGGCACGTCCCGCAGTGTCTTGAAAAAATTGCACCGCGTAGAGATCTTCAAAAATCCGGTCATGCATATTGAATGCGGTGAGCGAGATCCGGCGGCCGCTGGCGCTCAAGAGAAATTCCTGCTCCCGACCCGCGATCTCCGCCACCGCTGGCCAGGGAAACTCAAGCGCCTCTTCGCGGCGCGAGTCCGCCAACTTCACGTAGTCTCCCGTCCGATATCGCACCAGTGGCATCGCGAGATTGTGAAACGACGTGCCAATCACTTCGCAAAATCCCTCGCTGTCCGGATCGCCGAACTCGACAAATCCATAGTTGGGCCAAAAGTAAAACAGCTCTGACGTCCTTCCCTCCGCCGCCAGCACCGTTCGCTCCGAGTGTCCGTACCACCGAAACACCCGACAGCGAAACACTCGTTCCAGCAGTCGCTTTTGCGGCAGGTTTAAACGCTCGGATCCCGCCAGCAAACCCTTGAGCGGAACCGTCCACGGGCGTCCTGATTTCTCCAGAAACTCCGCCAGAAGCAGCGCGGCTGAAGGATACGCATGAAGCAGGTCTGGACGGAACGCTTCGATCGCCGAGAGGTACTCAGGCAGACGCTCTTCCGTGAGATGATAGGAGGAGAGCATCAGCCAGTCGCGGGTCGCATCATAGCTGGCGATCGCACCACGGGCCCGATCGCTGGTCACGTGTCCGCGAATCACTGCCAGCCTCGCCCCTGGAAAATAACCGGCGCGCGCCCACTGAGCCTCAAGGAACGCCTGCTCTTTCGGACGACTCACCCCACGTTGAAGATAGAAGCCGACCGGCACTCCAGTCGAACCCCCGGTGGTGATGTGGAGCCGCTGTTTGGGCGAAATGTCGGTCGAAGCCAAAGCCTCCCGATGAGCGATTAAATCCTGCTTCTCGAGAACGGGGCAGGCGGAGAGATCCTCGGGGGAACGCAAATTCTCAGGACGAAATCCTGCCCGACCAAACCGCTCGGCATAGAGCGGACAGTAGTTTCCCGCGTGGATGAGGACCTTGCGCAACTGCTGCGTTTGATACTCGCGTATCTGCTCCAAGGACCATCGCTCGACCTCGTGTGCCAGATGCTGGAACTCGGAGAAGCGGGCGCCCATCCGCCATCGCGATGGCAGACGTCGATAGGTCGCGCCGATCCCGCGCTTGAGAGCGTACGGGAGCCGCTCATAGATCGACAGCAGCGGATAGAGCTTATCCTCGAGACTCATGCCGTCAGCGCCCGTCGATCGGATTCAATCGCTCCGGTCCAGCCGAAATGGGGTTTGAAGTCAAACACCTCGGTCATCGCCGAAAGCTTTCCCTGCCACGCGGCATGGTTGGAGACCACTTCCATCGCTTCGGCCGTGAAGGGAACAAAACTTCGTTCACGCAACTCGAAACAGCCACGCAGCATCCGAAGCCTTTGCCAGTCGAAGCCCATCACCGTCGCCGCGGTGCAATCCACTGCGGTCGGATGACTCCCCGCAATGATCACACCCGTGGGCCGGGCATCCGGTGCCATGGGCCCGTTCCCTTCACCTGCGATGATTCCATCCACCACAGCCAGATAGCGCATCGGGCGGATCCGAAGCTGGCCGTCGCCTGAATACGCGAAGAGGCATTTGTTTAAATCCAGCACCATCCGCCAGCAGGTGTCATTGCCATGCCAATTGCCTGAACGCACCACCTTCTGAGTGTCTCCAAAATAGAGTCGGCCAAGTTTCTTGAGTGGAACGAAGAGACGGGAGAGCAGAGGATTGCCCTTGAGCACGCGTTTGGCAGTTCCCATCCAGGACTGCTCGAGCCGAGCCTTGGGGGTGGAGGCGGGAAACTGATCCCCACCGCGATCCGGAGTTCCCTCGGTATGATGGGGAAGCCAGTTCTTATTGGCGTTGATGCCCACCAGGTTCTTCAACGCGCAAGTGATGCCCACTTTCTTATGAGTTTTCAGCTTGGGGAGATTGATCAGCAAGTCCGCGTCCATGGGAGTGCGACAGAGCATATATTCGTGAGTGCGAGCATGATGCTTCGCGTTGGTCTCCGCCATGTCGTAGGAGGCTCCATACAACTGCCCGCAGCCCTGAAAGTCCACGAACTCGCTCGCTTCGTTCAGCCTCACATGCGTGCTTCCCAGCGGATCGCCCGGCAGCTCGGTTTTGGAAACGGTCACTCCATCCACCGCGTGCCACTCCTCCGAACGAAGGTCAAGCAGCGCGATCCTCACTCCAGGAAAGTCGCTCGAGCAGCGCGCCACCATCTCATCGAGCCCGCAGTATCGACGCAGAGTGGCGAAGGAGGAATCGGTTTGAGGCGCGTCGCAAATAGAGATTGATCCGCCGCCCTTCAGCTGCGGTGCCACCCAACGGATGACCGCCTCGATGACTGCGGGATGGGTGACGACGTGCTCCCACTGGTTCGGGCCGGGATGCCGTTCATCATGCTCCTTCACCCAGTTTGGCTTTAGAACCACCCGGTCCCCGGGCCGAACATGATCGGCCGGCAGCGCGAGCGCCCCGATCGCCTCCGCAACAAGACGCGCGATGACGCCCGCATCGCGGTAGTCCCCAGGACCCCGAAAGCAGGCCGTTCGATAGGCGCTTGTCTGGCTCATTCGTCTTTAGATCAACCCATGTAACCCGCAGCAAAGTTTCATCGGGACAGGCCTTCATCAAGCAGTTTCACTCTGAAGAGAAGATCGGCACGGATGACTCGAACTACAACCCCAGTCGACGACATAACATCGGGCTGCCTCAAAAAAGGACAAGGTCGACGGATTTTTTTTCCGAATTTGCGAGCAAAGAACTTGCGCTGAACGGCTTTCAAAACTAGGTAGTGCGAAGCCAGCGGTTCCCAACCGGAGCGCCGCCCGGCGTTCATGACACGCTGCTTTACCAACAGTGCCTCGCGACTGACCGAGTTGATGCGAGGACAACTGCGACAGGACCTGGGCCACTTGCGCCCACGCCAAATCGTGCTCAAACCCAACTGGGTGCTGCACGAAACCGATCCCGCATTTCCCATCCAGGCGCTGGTCACCGATGCTCGCGTGATCGACGCGGCGATCGAGTGCTGCCTCGAGCTGTTCCCTGACGCGGAATCGATTCTAGTCGGCGACTGCCCCCTGCAATCCGCGGAATGGCCGCGAATGTGCCAACAGAGCGGTTTGGAGGCAATCATTGCAAAATACGATAAGCTCGCGCCTGGACGCGTGAAGTTTCGCGATTTGCGGCGCGAAGTATTCCAGAAAGACGCCACCGGTTTCATGGTGCCCAGCGACACCGAGCACGGCGACCCCAGAGGGTATCGCGAAATCTGTCTGGGTGCCCACAGCCATCTCGAGCCCATTTCCGATCAGGCCCATCTTTTTGCGGTGAACGACTACACCTCAAACATCACTCGAAGCAATCATCGCAAAGGCGACCACCGCTATCTGGTCAGCCAAAGCATCCTGGACTCGGATCTGTTCATCAATCTTCCCAAATGGAAGTCCCACGCAAAAAGTGGCTTGACCTGCGCGCTGAAAAATCTCGTCGGAATCAACGGGGACAAAGCTTATCTGCCGCACTTCCGTCGCGGAGCTCCCAAGTGGGGCGGCGATGAGTATCGCAACGAGAACCGCTGGCTTTACTGGTTGCAAACGACGCTTCGAGAGAAGCTGCAAAAACGAAGTCAGTTCGCATTTCGCCTCCTGAAGCCGGGATGGGAACTGCTCAAGCGTGTTCGCGGGATCGAGACCCGGCTCACGGATCGCAACGCCAAGCCGAAGGAGTTCTACGTCGCCGGCGGTGCCTGGCATGGCAACCAAACCATCTGGAGGATGATCTATGATCTCAATCTGATCATCCACTGCGTGGACAGGAATGGCACGCTCCGCGACCAACCACAGCGTCACTATTATTGCATCGTCGACGGCCTGATCAGCGGTGAAGGAAACGGCCCGCTGCAACCCCTGCCCCGGGACACCGGATGGCTGACGTTCGGCACCGATCCTTTTAGCATCGACGCCGCGCTGGCCTGGTTCATGGGGTTTGATCCACGACTCATGCCCGTGATCGAGCAGCGAAAGAACTATCTTGGCCCTGCCTGGGGCGAGTTCGACCTCGAGGATCTTTCGGTGGACCTCGACGGCACAACAACACGTGTTCTCGGATCACCGATCAACCTGGGCTTCGTCCCGCCTCCAGGATGGCGGCACCATATCGAACGTGAACGTCAATTGGCTCTCTAAGCTCCCGGCCCCGGCCCGGCGAGTGCTCTACTTCGGATTGCAGACCGCGATGGGCTCGCGGATCGCGTCGACTTGGCGTTCGATCCAGACTTGGGAAACGCTCACTCCTGCCGAACACGACACTCGAGTGGAACAGAAGCTGGGGGAGACACTCGATCGGGCGGTGAGCCGTTCCGAGTATTATCGTCAGTTCGGGCTCGTCCGGGCAACGGACGAAAGCGCGAAGGCATTTCTGCTCCGCTTCCCAGCGCTCAGCCGCGAATCCATTCGCTCAGACTTCCAGCGGCTTGTGATCGACCCCTACCGGAACGAGATCACCTCACCGCTCTCGGTGAGCCGCAAGCGCTATGATTGGCTGGTGGTGAAGACCGGAGGAACCACAGGCAACCCGACCACCCTGGTTCACGACGCGGAGGGACGCGATTGGGGGCGGGCCACGCGCCTACTCGCGGCAAAGATGTGCGGACATCCGCTCGGAGTTCCCTATTTCCGCCTCTGGGGCTCAGAGCCCGAGCTGCTCAAGGAGCAGGCCAACCTGCGGCTGAGGGTGCTGTTCAATCTGGTCGGTGCCTTTTCGCTGAACGCATTTCGTGCCAAGGAATCCGAACTCCTCCAGCATCACGCCGCACTGATGGCCCATCCGGAGATCGACAGCATGATGGCCTATGTCGACGCGGCTGCGGGCTTGGCGGGCTTCATCGAAGAGCGCGGTCTGCCGCGACCGAAGCTTCGCACCCTCATGGCGTGTGCCGGAACGGTGACGCAAGAGTGGCGAGAGTTGTTGGAGCGCGTTTTCCAAACTGAGGTCTTCGATAAATACGGATCGCGCGACTGCTGCGACATGGCCTGCGAATGTGCCCAGCACAACGGCCTCCACGTCTACTCAGCCAATTGCTTCCTCGAGATTGTCGATGAGCAACTGCGGCCCTGCCCTCCCGGAGTCACCGGACGCATCCTGGTAACGCTGCTAAACAATCATACCTTCCCCATCATTCGCTATCAGGTGGGAGACATGGGCCAGTGGGCCGAGCCAAAACCCTGCCCCTGCGGACTCGCCTGGCCCCGTATCCAGAGCATCCAGGGACGGGCCGACGACATGCTCACCACCGAGGACGGCACTCAGCTATCCTCGGTTTTCGTCCGTCACTTCGTCGGCGTCAGCCTCAACCGACAGATCATCCAGGAATGGCAACTGGAGCAGACCGCTGCCAAACATTTTGTCTTTCGCTATATCCCCAGTCGACCGCACGGTCTCGAGGAAAACCTCGACAAGCTGAAGGCCAGCTTCCTGCTAGCATTCGGCAAGAGCGTCCAGATCGAGCCGATCCAGGTTGATCAGATCCCCACCTCTCCCAGCGGAAAAGTCCGCTGGATCATCAACACCCACCGAAAGAAGCCCGCGCCATAGCGCCTCAATGAGACAGCAGATCATACGTGTCCGTATTATTAATTTGCCAACCCGTCTTTCGTTCAACATATTAACCACGCATGAGTTCTGGCAGGAATCTGGAATGAGACATCGACCGACATCTTTCCTGATCAAGAGCGGGCTTCTCCTCGCTCTGACCCTTCTTTTTTTGACCCCCTCCCCCGAAGCCCGCGCCGACTGGCCGATGTTCCGCGGCAATCCCTCGCTGACCGGGATCGCGGAGGGCAAGCTACCCGATGGCTTGACCAAACTGTGGGAATTCAAGACAGGGGGGCCGGTAAAATCGTCGGCGGCGATTGTTGGCAACCGAGTGTATATCGGTTCAGGCGATGAGAAGCTCTACGCGCTGAAGCTCGAGGACGGGAGTAAGATTTGGGAGTTCAAGACCCAAGGCAGCGTGGAATCTTCGCCGTTGGTCTTGGACGGCAAGGTATATTTCGGATCGGAGGACAGCTCGCTCTATGCGGTGGATGCACGGGAGGGCAAGCTGGTTTGGAAATATCTGACGGGGGACAAAATTTTAGGGGGACCGAACTGGATGAAATCGCCGAAGGGCGATACGAAGTGGGTGATTGCGGGCAGCTATGACTTCAAGCTGCACTGTCTGGATGCAATCACCGGAAAGAGCAACTGGGTGTACGAGAGCAGCAACTACATCAACGGAACTCCAGCGGTGGCCAACGGGCAGACCGTGTTCGGCGGATGCGACGCGCTGATCCATGTCATTTCACTCACCGACGGTTCCAAGGTGAAAGAGTTCGATGCCGGGGCCTATATCGCGGGATCCGCCGCATTGATCGGCCGGTTTGCTTATGTAGGTCACTATGAAAACGAGTTTCTCTGCTTCGACCTCGAGAAGGGCACGAATGTCTGGCATTATCACGACCGCAATTTTTCCTACTTTTCCTCACCGGCTGTCACCGAGAAGGAAGTGATCTTTGGCGGACGCGACAAGCGGCTCCACTGCGTGAAGCGTGATGATGGAACTCCGCTCTGGACCTTCGCCACTCAGGGAAAGGTAGACAGCTCTCCCGTGGTGGTGGGCGACCGAGTGGTGGTGGGATCCGACGACGGTTTTCTCTACGTGGTTTCGCTCTCCTCCGGCAAGCAGCTCTGGTCTTATGAGATTGGACGTCCGGTCAATGGCTCTCCCGCGGTGGTGGAGGGTAAGATCGTGGTCGGCTCCGAAGACGGGCGCGTCTATTGTTTTGGCGCCAAAGGAGTGCGCCCATGAGCGCCTTTGCTCTTCATTTTTCCCTGGTTCACTCAAACCCGCTTCAGCCATGAGCTCAATCATCATCCACCCGGTTCCGCCCTCTGTTGGATCAAAACCGGCGATCCAGAAGGAAACCACCGTGGGGAACTACTTTGTTTCCAACTATCCGCCGTTCGCCAGTTGGAAGGCGGAGTCGCTTCCGGAGTTCGAAGCCGCGATCGCCCGCCCGCCCGCGCCGGGTACCCCGCTCGGGGTCTATCTGCACATTCCTTTCTGCCGCAAGCGATGCCACTTTTGCTATTTCCGGGTCTATACCGATAAGGACGCATCGGCAATCCGCAGCTACATCGATGCGGCAATTCAGGAGCTCACTCACTATGCCTCCAAACCGTTCATCGGTGGACGCAAGCCCAACTTTGTCTATTTCGGCGGCGGCACACCGTCGTATCTGTCGGTCGATCAGCTGAAGCATCTCACCGACAGAATGAAAGAGCTCCTGCCCTGGGATGAGGTGGAGGAAGTAACTTTCGAGGCAGAGCCCGGAACGCTCACCGATCACAAGCTGAAGGCCATCCGCGAGATGGGGGTCACGCGACTCAGTCTCGGGGTGGAG
>JAYTTC010000638.1:0-3948 GCA_043745255.1 Verrucomicrobiales bacterium | reverse complement strand
CAACTGAGCGTCCGCCTGCCCATGGTGGTGTCCATCCGGATCTTACTCTGACCGGTGGAAAGGCACATCTTGACGATTGTCGTGATGTTCAGGGGCAGCATGTCCCGAGGGTGGTTCTTTCCCAGAACTCGGGTGAGTGAGACTACCGCGTCATTGAAATAGATCAGGCTCCCATCCGCTGCGAAGGCCCATACCGGATGGGGATTGTATCGCGGGAATGCCGCCAGTCTCTCGATCTCCACCTCGGCGCGCTTGCGCTCGGTGATATCGCGGGAAACCAACAGAGCCCGCTGCGGCTTGCCTCGCTCATCGAAAATCCAGTTTCCGGTGGTCTCGAAGCTCTGCCACTTGCTGTTCTGCAATCGCCAGCGCACCTCGACGTTGCAGCCTTCCCTAAAAAAGAGCGCTTCTTCAAAAGTGCGTCGCAGCGATTTGGCGTCTGAGGGGTGCACCCAATCCTCATAGCTCTTTCCCACCAAGCTCTCCGGATCGTGGCCGAGGACCCGCTGATGGGAGGGGCTGACATAGAGAAAGCGATGATCGAGGTCGAGGAGCGCGATCAAATCGCGGGTGTTCTCAGTGATGAGCCGGTACTGCTCCTCGCGACGCCGAAAAGCGGCTTCGGCGGCGGTGCGCTCTTCCTGCGATCTGCGTTTCTCGAGGGCATTGAGAACCGCCCTGGGTAATCGACGCAGGCTCGCCTTGAGGATGTAATCCTGCGCCCCACGCTTCATGCACTCCACGGCGATCTCCTCCGAGTGATGGCCCGTGACGAGGATGACAGGGATGTCCTTGTGGTCCTCCTGCAGGAGGGTCAGGGCGTCGAGAACGTTGAACTGTGGGAGCGAGTAGTCCGCGAGAATTAGGTCGGGCTGGAATGCGTTGACCTCGTAAGTGAACTGGGCCCGTGTCTCGGCTCGCCGGGACTCGAATGGAATGTTGGCGCGATGGAGCTCTTTTTCGATGAGGTCAGCATCCAACTCGACATCCTCGACGATAAGGATCCGGTCAATCCGTTGCGACATACGCTAGGTTCACTCTGAAGACATCTGTCGCCCAACCGGCCCGTTCGCGGTCTGGCAGGCTCGATGTCTTTTGCGAGCCGAGGGTGAGGTTAGGGAAAAGTTTAGTTCCTGCAAGCCGTCAATGGGGCGTTTTCCCGTAGACAAATCCACGCGCTTGGCGCGTCTTTGTTCCGGAAGACATGTCCTCGACCGAACTCGCCGACCTGTATGACGCGCACGCCCAGGCGTTGTTTGCTTTCCTGCTGAACTTCACGCGCAACGAGGCGGATGCGCGAGATGTTTTGCAGGAAGTTTTCGCCAAGTTGACGCGACAAGCGGGCGGCTTGCAGGAGGTGCGCGAGATGCGGCCGTTCCTGCTTCGCCTGGCTGGTTCCCTCGGGCTTCATTCGCGATAATCAGATCGTCCAAAATCAATATCTCTCGCAAATGCTGGCCTCGATTCGTTCGATCACGGTCTCGCCTGGCGTCTATCAGTCACTCGATTTCGATCAGTTCAACCGAGTGCTCGCCCAGGTTCTCGAGCCTCCGGCTCTGAAAAATCGACTGGCGAGAATGCTCGCCCCTGCAGTGGCCAAGACCTTGAATAAGGCGCTCATCGCTCAATCCTCCCGCGACTTGGCAGTTCTTGGGATCGCCTTGGAGCGATATCGATTGGCCAAGGGGGAATATCCCGAGGCGCTTGCCTCGCTCTCGCCCGACTGGTTGAAACAGATCCCCAAGGACGTTTACTCGGGTCAAGATCTGCACTACCGCCGCGACGGAAAGAATGGAGTTTGGCTCTACTCGGTCGGTTTCAATAAAGTGGATGATGGGGGTGAATGGCCCACGACCTTGCGCAGCTCGGAGCAGGAACTGGGGCACGCAGGGACGGGAAGCGACGATGTGGTCTGGAGGTATCCCCAGCCGTGACTTAGGGGGCGAAAAAGCGCAGAGATCGCAAATAAGACGAGGACAGGGACTTTAAGCGCGGATAGCACGGAGTTCACGGATGGGCCGATACGGCCCACGCTACAGAACTGCGGCGCGCGTGCTTCACGCGGTTTCCGTCTTCTGTAGTGTCGTTCGTATCGAACGATCGGGACGGGGATGGGCCGATACGGCCCACGCTACAGAAGACAACCAACGCAACGAAGGGGGCCGGGCGTGCCTTCAGAAATATCCGACCCGCAACTCAGGTCCGAGCCCATGTGGATGTCCTGATATTTCTGTCGTAAGCCCCCGGCTCCTTCAGCCTGCTGCCGTGATCTGAGGAAACCTCAGAGCAGGGTCCTTTGACTCAGTTCTGCTTCACCGTGACGGCGGTGTCTAAGGCGGGGATCGGCAATTTCTCGGACCGGCCCCCCGGCCAGAGCACTTCGACCTCGTCGATCTTAGAAAGCTTGCCGAGGCCGAAGGTGACGGGGAGCTCTGACTGCGAGAGATAGCTGCGAGTTGGCATGACCTGGCGCGCGAAGGTCTGTCCGCCCGCCCGCACGGCGATCCAGGCACCGATCGCGTCGCGATTTGACTGGGTGCCTACGAGTCGAAATCGCACCCAGTGGTTTCCCAAAGCCTGGTCATTGCGCAGGAGCAACGGGGACGAGCCCGTCTGAGTCAGGATGAGATCGAGGTCGCCGTCGCCATCGATATCAGCGAAGGCCGAGCCGCGTCCCACGATATTTTTGAACAGATCGGATCCGGCTTTCTCCGCACCCACGCTGACAAAGCAAGGGCCGCTCGCCGCACCGGTGTTCCAGAAGAGCTGGGCCGGCTGCCGATAGTGCTGACTCTTCTGGATCTTGCTGATCTCTTCTTCCAGATGCCCATTCGCGGAAAGCACGTCCAGCCTGCCATCCAGATCATAGTCAAAAAAGAAGACCCCGAACTTCAGCAGCAGCCGACTCGCCGGACCGATCCCTTCGGTAATAGCCGAGTCGGTAAACAGACCAGGGTCTTGCTGAGAGGTGTACAAGGCGATCATCTCATTGGCAAAATTTCCGATAACCACGCCAAGAGTCGCGTCATTGCGATAGTGCGCGGTATCAATTCCCATCGCGCCTCGAGTGTTTCCGTAACTGTCGAATGCCATACCGGAGAGCTGGCCGATCTCCACGAAAGTCCCATTTCCCGAATTGGTGAACACCATATTGGGAGTGGTATCGTTGGCGACGATCAAATCAATCCAACCGTCGTGGTTGATATCTATTGGCGCGACCCCGAGGGATTTGGCGGCCGGCACGCCGGTGGCGGCATTCTTGCGCTGCACGCCGCTCGAGGCGGAGATATCGGTGAATTTTCCTCCGCCATCGTTCCGATAGAGATAAGGAAACGATCCGCCGAAGGTCATCGGAGGCCCGTACGCCCGGGTGGTTCCGTCAATCTTGAACCCCACCTCGAAATCGATCTCGCGAGACCACTTCACGTAGTTGCCTACGAAGAGGTCGAGATCGCCGTCGTTGTCGATGTCGACCCAGGTCGCGCAGGTGCTCCATCCTTGCGAGTCGCCTCCCACTCCCGCGGGCACTGTAGTCTCCTTGAACTTCCCGTTCCCCTCGTTGTGGAAGAGATGATTGCCTCCGACTGCGGTGAAGAACACATCCACCTTCCCGTCGTTGTCATAGTCACCGACCGCGACTCCCATTCCGTAAAAGCTCACATCGAGGCCTGAGCCAGCTGTGATGTCTTTGAAGTTCCCTGTGCCGTCATTGTGATACAAAGCTGCAGTAGTCGGCGCTTTTCCGGGAGGCGTCTTCCCGGGCCACCAGGTGGAGTTCACCAACAGCAGATCCGGTGCACCATCCCCGTCGTAGTCGAGGAACGCCACTCCGCTTCCCATGGTCTCCGGGAGCAGCTTTTCTCCCTGCGCGCCGTTGTTATGCGTGAAGGTGATTCCTGCGGCGGAGGTGATATCGGTGAAATGGGCGGAAGGGGCCTCTTCCGCGGG
>JAYTTC010000637.1:0-3964 GCA_043745255.1 Verrucomicrobiales bacterium | reverse complement strand
CGAGAGGAAATCGTCCCGACGAAAGAATGCGGCGAAGGCGCGGCGGTCGATGCGCTGAGGATGCTCGAATACGTGGAGACCCCGCCGGAGTGATACGCACTACACGCTCCTGCGCCGTTGGCTGCAGTTGTAGAAAGTTAGGAGCTAACGTGATGGCTTCTGAACAAACCAAAGCGAAAAAACCCAAAATCATCTTCGCTGTCGGGGCGTTCGTCGCCCACGTCGCAGGCTGCGTCACCGACGCGGGCCCGCCCCGTGAAGCGGCCGCCGCCGAACCAGCCAATCCCCGCGCAGCAAATCCGCGCCATCCGTCTCGGCTTGGGCTGCACGCAAACCGGGTTTGCCATGCTGCGCAACGTGCCGGCGGTGACGGCGATCTCGTGGGAAAACGGCACGCGCAAACCGAGCGGCGCCGTCTTGCGCCTGCTGGCCGTGGCCCGGCATCACACGGAGGCGCTCCATGCGGCGTAACCGTCCAGGACGATGAGCCTCGCCGACTCGTTCATTGCCGCGACCGCCCCGCTCCATCGCCTTCCGCTGGTCACGCGGGAAACCTTGTCAAAAGTGAAGACCGCCTTCCCGGCTTAGATCGCTCCATGCTTCCGCATGAACTCCTGAAGCGGCGGATATGGGATACGTTTCAATTTACCGAAATTCGTGTCTTTCTCGAAATCGGCAGAGGTAAGTGGCAAGCCAGCGACAGCCTTCGCCATGCTGGTTTTCTTAACGACTTTGGGAATGCCATCAATCCATTGCCCAAAGGCTTGAGCCAACCTTGCATCCCTTGCCCGCACGCATTCGACCATTGAGAATACCCCGATGTCGATGATGTAGGGTGAACAGACCCCTGACTCGTCTGCCTGGAGTTGAGCTGCCGCCAGCAAGAGCGCGTCGTTCGCCGCGTGAATCACGTCCAGCGTGACGTTCTCTTTGAGCCGTGCGCTTGGTTCGCGGGCCGTTGGAGGGCGCTTCATCGGCAAGGCAGGATTGTCCACGAACAATCCCTTCAACTCAACGCGCTTACCGGAGGCATGAATATAATCCGGATATGATTCACGGTGTCCGATCGTGCCGGGTGATTTGGAAAGTCCGATGCCTCGGAGTCGAAGCGCGTTTTCTTCGTCTATCGCCAAGTGTTCGATTTGCGGAAGGATAGCGTCCAAAAGCGTGTTCACGATGACTGCTATCTGACTTGGTTCGAAGCCAGGCAATGCGCGATTGGGAATGGAAAGCCAGGTGATCTTGAGACCAATCAGAGGTTGGAAAATCTGGCGCAGCGCTTCGAGTTCGAGAGGAGTAATGTCCGCCATGAATTACCTCATTGCCGAATTGAGAAGCTGTTCGGCTTCCAGGTAGTCGCGCCACGCGCGCTCTGCGTGACCCGCGAGGCAACGATGGATTTTTTCACGCATAGCTTTGACCGGAACTTCAACCGGGGTCCGTAGCAGAAGTTCACGATCCAAACGCGGGCGAGTGCCACCCGAACCGATGGGAAGACATTGCAGGAATCTTTGTGATTGGAGGAACGCCCACCAAAAATAAAGCAGACCGTCCTTGGGAACGATTTGGACAAACTCTGACTTCACCGGGAAGAACATTGGGGATGTTTCTCCGAGCCAGGTTGCTTGCGGCGTGACGAGTGCGTTTCCCAAGTAAGCGCGCATGGTCCCGAACAAAAGGCATCCTTCACCGATCGCAGGAACGCGCTCTACGGTTGTTCCACCGGCAAACTCCAACGTGAATACGGGAATTGTTCCCCGATGAATATGCCGATACTCGATGGGTGAATACTTGAATGCGCTCGCACGGTGGGAACGGCCCAGCACCTTTTGGACTGAGGCGAAATGCTCCAAGGTCTCACTTTGCATCTGCTCACGATAGGCATAAGGATCCCATACGCCCGGTCGCAATACATCGGCTTCGACCACAGATAGAAAATAAGTTCCGTTCTTCTTCATAGGTGGATCATCGGACTATGCCGGCACAATCCAGAATGCGCGGGTCACCAGCGATTAACTCTAAAGAGTTCTCTCCAAAGTAGGGTGTCCGTGAATTTAGCGGGAAGCCTACGGTTGGAGCATTCGCAAAGAACGCCTTGCGGGTCTGTTGATGGCGTCCAGGCCTTTTTCTTAAATGGAGAATGTCCGCGCGGGTTGTTGTGTTACCGGTTAGATAGAACACTCCTTCTGGGAGGGTCACAACCCCGCAAAGCTCCCAATGCTTTTCCACAGTTCTTCGCAACTTGTCAAAGTCAGCGTTGACCACGAGCGAATGCGGCAAGAGGCAAACGAGATCACCGCCGGGCGCGAGCATGTCTAGGCAGACATCCAAGAACAATGCGTCACTGTTTCGGTAGCCGAGCGCGAATAGCGCACCTGGCTTGGCAACTCGGTCGAGAGGCAGAGAAAAGGGAGGATTCGCCAGAATCCCATTCACCTTGCCCCGAAGGTTCCGAAACTCGGAATCGGCATCGTAGAGATTGTAGCAAGACAACGCGAAGCCGTGATTCGCTGCTGTGGAGAGCGCCAAGACTAACTCCGTCAGTCCAACGAGCATCCGGTCAACATCATTGCCGACCAATCGACAAGGTGTGTCCTGCCAGCGGCGAGAGGCTTCGGATAGGAAAGTTCCACCGCCACAAGTCGGATCCATGAGAATCGCGCCTGACTGCACGGGGAGAAGCTTCGCCATTGCAGCGGCCACCGTTCGGGGGGTGAAGAACTTGCCAGAGCCTTCACGGAAACGACGCCCAAAGAAGAATTGATACCACGTAGGCAACTCGCGTCCCTGTGGGTCGGCAACCATGATGCCATCAAGGATGGACAAGACTTGCTTGTCATGCGCGACCATGCTCAAAGCCGCGAACCCTCGCTCGACAGGGAAGAACGAAAAATCGCGGCGGGCGGCTTCCTTGGTTTCAAGATAGCGGGAAGCCAGCACTAGAAAAGCCTCCTCCCCTTCAAGGCCGTATCTCCTGAGCGCGTTGTGCAGCGCAACTGACGATGCGGCTCCGATAGTCCGGTTGGCTGTCTGACTCAATTCATCGAAACCACTCAAAATGGGTTGGGTTTCGCGATCCGCTGGCAGTGGTGGATCTTCGTGGATTACGGCGGTATCGTCACTGCGGTAAGCACGCGGCACGGCTGGACGCTTTCGGCTGAGCGCCTTCTTGCGATAAAGTGGTATCGATTTTTTGCCACTGGATTTCTGTTTCATCTTGAAGTGAGGCTACGCGATGAATGATGCCGTTCGCCGCTGGCTGATGTCGAGCATTGGAAGTGATCGATTTTCCCTCGTACTGCGGGTACTGATGGACGCGGCGCGGGCGCGTTTGGCCGAACTGGAAACGGCCTACACCATCGACAAAGCCAGGATGGACAGTTTGCAGGCGAGCCTTTTCCAGCGGCTGCGGACGTGGTGTCAGGAGCGCGACCGGCTGCGGCTCGTGGTGAGTTCTCGCCAGCAGTTTTTGGAAGTGCTGCTGCGGCAGGGCGAGGAGGAAGCGGAGCAGGCGGAGAGGGAATTCCGGCAGGCGAAGACGCGCAGTGAGCAGGAGTACGAGGAGACAGCCCAAACGCTGGCCGCGCGCCGCGAGCTGACCGCCGCGATCAACTACGCGAAGGACCGCGGCGACCTCGACACGCTCCGGCAGATTGCGGGCGATCCGCACGGCTTCATTTTGCGGCAGGGCTGGGCTGTCTCGACTTCCGCGATGAGGAGCAGGTCATGCGGTTGCAGAAGCTCTGGGAGAGTCTGGAACTGGAGATTCTCCGCGTGCTGGAGGCCATCAACTGACTGCGGGAGAGTCCCGAGTTCGAGCTTGACGAACTGACGGCGGAGCAGATGGAGATGCCGGACCGCGTGGTGGCGAAACAGACGGCGCTTTTGGAAAAGGAAATCAGGATGCTAACAAGTGAAGCGGCACAGTTGGCCACGGAAATTGCGGAGTTGAGCGGGAATACTG
>JAYTTC010000636.1:0-3964 GCA_043745255.1 Verrucomicrobiales bacterium | reverse complement strand
TTCCCCAACATCAAACCCTATCGTCACTACCGCTTCACGGTTCTTGAAACTCAGACCCCCAATGGCTGCTGCTTTCAAATCGCCGAAGTGGAATTGCTAGCCGCCACGGCGCAGGCGGATTGCAATAAAGCCCGCTACCTCGCCCAACCGTCGGACACGCCCGTTCTCGAAGGATCACCCGCCACCTTCACCGTCACTCTGAACGGACCTTGGCCGATCCAGTGGCTGAAAAACGGCGTGACCATTCCGGGAGCGACCTCCACCAGCTATACCACCGAGCCGATCACCGCGCTCAACGCTACGGACAGCTACGCCGCGCAGATTGTTGGCTGCGAAGTCAGCACCCTCGTGCATGCCACGCTCTTCCAACCCTCCGACACCAAGAGCATTGGTATCAGTTTCGTAGGCAGTGGTGCCAATGGCGCCCCCACGGATGTTCTAGCCACCGACGTCACGGGACTCCAGCTGCAAGGGCACTGGAACAACATCACGGGCTCAAGCGGTAGCGGCATCAGCACGCTGATGGACAGCGACGGCAACCCGAGCGACATCACTCTCACCTTCAGTTCGTCAGGAACCTGGGGTGCAGGCACGGGCAACTCCTCCGCGTCACAGCGTTTGTTGAACGGATTGCTCGACTCGAGACCCGGCAAGCTGTCGACGATCGACTTCGAAAATGTCCCTTCAGGCTCCCACACCGTCATCGCCTACCTGGTAGGAGTTCCGCTGCAGTTCCAGGATGGAGATTACACCATCACGGGTGCATCCACGGAGACGATCTACGTTCGTGTCATCAACGCGGACGAGTATAATTCAGCTCCCGGACTTTTCCGCGGCACCAGCGGCGACCCCCTCAACCGGACCCTCGCAAGCTTCGTGCGATTCGACAACGTCAGCCCGTCTGCGGAAGGCAAGATCAGCCTCTCCTGGACCACGACGACCACCGGATTCGACCACGGTGTTCCGGTGAACGGAATCCAGCTCGTGCTCGATGCTCCGAACCCGGGGAACCCGCCCACCATTTCGCTGAACCCCCAGCCCACTGTTTCGGCCATTGGCGGTACGGTCCGTCTCTCAGCCAGCGCGTCCGGTTCCGGTTTGACCTATCAGTGGCGCAAGAACGGGAAGAACATTCCGAACGGCGGAAATGTCTTCGGTGCCACCAGTCCGACTCTGACCCTCACTCCGGTCGGAACGGATGATGTCGGTCTTTACAGTGTCGCAGTCTTCAATGAAGCGGGCAGCGCCCTGAGCAAGAACGCCTCAGTGCGACTCTCAACCTTCGACATCAAAGAGAACCTGGTCACCTACCTCGCATTCAATGAGACCGAAGGCACGACGGTTGCGAACTCAGCGGTCGGCGGACTGCCCGGAACGCTGAACGGAACCGGAACCTGGTCTGCTGGCAAAGTAGGCGGGGCATTAGGCTTCGATGGTGGCTCCACCTATGTGCAAGTGGATAACTATGCAAAAACAGCTCGGCAGCTTAGCGGTTCGACCTGGGTGAACCTCGCCGATGGGCTAACTACGGATGTGGCTCTGTTCCGCAACGCTCAACAGGCTCTAGGCCTCGGAGCCGGCAGAGCCGGTCAATTCGAGGTTAGTCTCGTCTACAGCACCGATCTCGGAGCCCTTGTGCTGCGCGCTGTGATCGGCGCAGGCCCGAACCTGTATCGTGCGGTGGCACCCGAAGCCTTCCCTTCTGGTTCATGGCAACATGTTGCCTTCAGTGCCGATGGCGCGCAGCTCCGGCTCTACATCAACGGCCAGGAAGTCACCGCAACCGATTACGGTTCGGCCATCAACCCGCCGGACATTCAGTATCTCTCGATCGGGGCTCAACTCAACTCGACCCTCGTCGATCCCAACGACCCAAGCCAAGGCAGTGTCATCGCTCCTGACGCGACTCCCGCGTTCCTGTCAGGACAACTCGATGATCTCGCCCTCTGGAATCGTGGGCTGACGGGCGACGAAGTGGCCCAGATCTACGCCGCAGGAGCGGCAGGCAAGGCGCTCACCACTGTTATTCCGGTGCCGCCGAAGGTACCCGGCAAGCTGAGCATCGCCTACCGATTCAACTCCGGCATCACCGTCATCTGGGACCATGGCACGCTGCAAACGGCGACCACAGTCAACGGCCCGTGGGTCGATGTGAATTCGACCAGTCCGTTCAACGATGTCGGCCCAGTCGGGCAGACCAAGTTCTATCGCACCGTTGTTCAATAAACGGACCGCAGTAAGCATTCCTTAAAACACGGAGGCCGGGCCAAAAGCCCGGCCTCTTTTTTGTCTGGAGTGAGGCGATCCACAGGACAGAGCTGCCCCGATGAGCCTCTGAATACCCATTCCACTACTCCCAGCAGGGACGGGGACTTTTAACCGCGGATGGCACGGGCCTTCAGCCCTCAGCAATTCGTCTTTTGATCTCTGAAGTCGCGTTGCGGGCCAGGCTCATGTCACCGCGGTTTGGAAGTGCGATCGAAACTCACAGTCACCTCAGCACTCTCCTTCGGCACAGTCACCAAAGACTGCCGTCCTCCGGGCCAGCGGACCTGCAACTCGGAGGGAGCTTCGGAAAATCCGAGCACCTGGATCGCTCCATCCTGCGACCAGTACCCTGAGCCTCCATGAATCTCGCGAGCGGGACCGAGGCGGGATCCGAACCGGAGTCGCAGCACCGCGCCAATCCCCCACGCGTTGCCCGAAGGTCCATCCAAACGAACACGAAGCCCCGGCTTCGCCAATCGATTGTGAAACAGCTGGGTCGCCGCACCATTCTGGCTCACCACGAGGTCGAGTCGGCCATCCTCATCAAAATCTCCAGCAGCACTTCCACGCTGCTCGCCATAGACCTCGATCCCGGACGCCTGCGCCGACATGGGCTCGAGTTTTCCTTGCCCGTCCCCGCGCAAGAGCAAACCCCGCCCGGCATCCATTCGCGGCGTACCGGCTGCCAAAGCGAAACAGTTTTGACTCAAAAAAACATCCTCTGCGCCATCTCCATCGAAATCGGCAATATTCACGCCGAATGCAGGCGACCACTGTGCCTCCTGGGGGAGGGCCCGCCACTCGAAGTGATTGCCTCGGTTGAGAAAAACACTCGAGACGAGAGTGTTGATTTCGGTCTTCTTGGTTTTCGCGATGAGAGGACCCAGCATCTCAGCAAGCGAGGCCTCGCTGTAAGCCCGATGCGAGCGAAAGTGCTCACCGAGCCAGGGCAATGAGCGGCTCAGTAGGGAGAGTGGCCTCCGAGGAGCCAACACATTGGCAGGCGGATCATACTCCGTTTCGATCACATCGATCGCTCCGCGTTCCGTGAGATCCCCAAAGTAGAGTTGCAGAGGTAGCTCACGGCTCGCGCGATACTCACTGTTTAACCCCCAGTTTCCGACCACGATATCCAGGCGTCCATCGCCATCCAAATCCCCGGTGGTGATTCCGTTCCACCACCCCGTGAACACAGAGAGTCCAAGGTCTACAGTGGATTCACGCAATCGCCCTGCCTGGTTATGAAAAACTCGTACCGGTCCCCACTCGCACGCGATCACCAAGTCCGGCAGACCATCCCCATCCAGATCGCTCCAAAGAGCCGCGCTTACCAGCCCAACTTGATCGAGAACTTTCGAGTTTTCGGCATCCAATTCAAAACGGCCCGCCGTGGAGCGGAAAATACGCGACGAACCCGGCTCAGGGTAGCGCCCGGGTACGACTCGTCCACCGACGAACAGATCTAGGTCTCCATCCCCATCCAAATCACCCAGCGCGATGGGCCCGACGCTCGATGAATCGCCTGGAATAGATTCCTCGGGCTTGGTTCCCGCCAGGTCGAGCACCCGTGCTGCGCTCTCCCCCACGACTCCGTCCTCGTAACTAGCCGATGCGAGCAACAGACGCGCGGCATCACCCCGTTCCTGACTCCATCCAAGAACCATCGTTTGATCGCGCTTGGCCGCAACGTTAAACG
>JAYTTC010000635.1:0-3974 GCA_043745255.1 Verrucomicrobiales bacterium | reverse complement strand
GCCGCAGCTCGGCGTAGATTAGCGGCAGCAATTCATCCGCAGCCTTGGGGTCGCCTTGCTCAATGGAACGAAGGATGCGTGTCACGTCGTTCATGCGTGGTAAATTACCGTGCGGCGTGTCGGCTCACTGAGTGGTTTTGGCGTTGGCTGTGTAGCATGTGAGCGAGTATAGCCTCGCTCGCGTTCTTTGTTGCACGGCCAAAGCTTCCTGGGTCTTGCGCCTGAGATGTCGAAGTTCGACATCAATGTCCTCCGGCTGGACGACGGTGTGGGCGACCTCTGCCCGCAGAAGCTCACGGAAGCGATGGCGGAGCCGATGCACCGCCACTTTTACGCTGCCTTCGCTCAAGCTCAAGCGCCCGGCGATCTCTGCATAAGAAGCGGCGCTCTGGTCGCCCCAGATGAAGCCCTTCAGTTCGTTGAAAAGCCGGGCCTTGTCCGCCTCGTTGAATTCTTGACGGAGAGCGGTCAACACTTGCTCGATCAAGGTAACCGCCCAGCGTGTTTCATACTCAGCGTCCGGATTGGATTCATCAGTCGCCTCCGCCACATATCGATCCTCCGCCGCGTTCACGTCAATGGAAAGAAACTCCAGATCACCACCGCGTTTCAGACGGCCGGCCCGCTTCCACTCGTTGACCAGAAAGTTCTTCATCGATGTCAGCAGGAAGGTGCGGAACTTGCCGCGATCGGGGGCGGCCTTTGCGAGGTAGTTTTTCTCCAGGAGCCGACAAAAAAAGTCCTGCGTCAGATCCTGTGCATCTTCCGGACTATTTCCCTGCCTCCGGGCGTAAACATAGAGTGGATACCAATACGAGCAGCAGAGCTTCTCCAACGCCGCTTGGGCGTGAGGTGCGCTGATCTGTCCCGCCGCGAGCACCACACTCCAATGGGTCGTGCAGAATCGCTCGGAAGGAGCGGGTGATCGAGAGGTGAGCTTTTCCTTGTTCGCCACAGCACAAGTCTATGTGATTTGATCGGAGTTGCACACGGAAAGAATCGCATGATCCGAGGGGAGGCGCATTCGGGAGATGTTGTTGTTTTTTAGCCCGGATCACTACTATCCGGTTAAAGACTTGGAGAAAGTGCTGAGAGCACCGAAAACATCGATTGCGGTGGATGTCATGATATTTTGCACGTCCGCACGCGAACGGGTTTGGGGAGTTGAGGCAGGAAGACGTGGCTACTTCTGCGCACAACTTCGCATTGCACTTGACCTGATTACATAGGTTGACGAATTCATCGGGAGTGCCGAGGCAATAATCATGATGCATGCACGCGGTATCGACATCGTCGACAGGCGCTCCACCCTGTCCGGATCGGGACGGTCCACACCAGTTTCCATAAGCAGCGCCTCCCAACCCCAACGGATCAAAGCGGCCCAGTGGCTCGTTCCTTACAAAACAATAAGTGTTGTGGCCGTCTCCCATAGCGCGCGAGGAAGCCCCACGTAAGCCCTCGAACCTGGCTTCCCCCAGAGGATCCCTATTTGGCCAGCGTTGGAGATTGGAATCATAGTATCGTAAGAGCCCAATCGCGTTTCCTCCCGATCGACGCTCGTTTCCCACATCCACCCTGTTGCGAACGACTCCCTTCCTTCCTCCAGTCGTACCGCCGAACACTCTGATCCCTCCCTTATGACGGAACGCGTTCTGCATGCCCGACCACTCGTCGCGCCCAGGGAACAGGGGCGTACAGCTGGGAGGGAAAATGTCCTCGATCGGTCGATTGGGAACCTCTCGTTCACTGCGGGTAAAGCTGTCCTCTCCCGTGTCCAATAACCAGTGCAAACCGGCTCACGAAAAGCCTCTCGGGATCAGAGGGCCGGGGGCTGGCGATCCCGCCAGTAGAACGGACGGCGAGAGAGATGCATCACCGCTTTCAGGAAGAGTGTCTCCCCGTGGAGACTGTAGACGATCGCGTAGGGAAAACGGTGGAAGTTGAGCTTTCGATTCTCGCCCTGGAACACCCGCCACTGGACGGGTACGCGCAGGATCCGGTGCAGGGTGGATTCAAACTCGTTGACGAAGTCATCGCCCAAGCCCGCTTGCTGTCCCTCATACCACAGGGCGGCAGCACTCAACTCCTCCTCCGCCTCAGGATGGATTGCGATGCGCATGGAGCTTGGCACGGATGTCTCGGAGGGCCTCGTCCACCGGACGGCAGACCACCTTGCCCTCGACGATCTCCCGCGACCTGCGATCGATCTCCTCGCGCCATTGCGTTTCCGCGTCCGGATCACTCACCGGATCCAGGCTCGCGATCAGCTGCCGGGCCAGGAACGCCCGGTCTTGCTCTGGTAGGGCCAGCATCTCAGCGACTTTTTCAGCGGCAACACTCATGCGGCAGGAACATACGACGTTCAGGGCAGAGTTTCAATGTCGGGTCTTCACCCCCTCGGGTGATGCTTGGTGGAAGCGCCGTCACCGCAAATCAAGTCCTCGACGAATGACCTTCCTACGGGCATCACCCGTGGGCATGACTCCCAAGGACTGCCGGTTCGTCTCCGACGAGGCACAATTCAAGGCTCAGCTTTTTCCCTCAAGCAGGTCAACCGGGTTCTCCTTCAACCTCATCGTCAAAGACTCCTACTGGCGATGGCCGGAACGAAATCTGTCGGGCAATGCCATCGACTTTTTCGTTCGGGTTGTCGGTCGCGAGCACGCTTCCAGCGAGCAGAGCGACGGACAACTCAGGCAACTGCCTGGGCGTCACAAGATCGGCGCTCCGACGCTCTGGCACCGGCAGCCGACCAAGCCGTTTGCGTCGGTGCCGGGCCAGTGGGTCGGAGCGTTTGAACCTCTCGCGCCTAGCGCAACGTGAACGGAGATTGCGGCGACGGGATCACCGGCTTTCGGACCAGTGTTGATGGCGCAACCGCGTCGGTCTCGGTAGGATTGGGTGCAGGCTTCGCCTGCCGGCGCGCGCGCCGTCGTCCGTTACCCCCGCCGCCATCGGCCCAGCTGTTGAGGCATTCGCGCAAGCGTGCCGGGCTCACCGGCACCCCGGCGGCTTTCAGCTCTTGTGCCAGTTGCGCGCTCGTCCATCCGCTGCGATGCAGCGCAAGCAGGCGCTCGCGCACCGGCTCCAGTACGTCGGCGGCGGTCTTCCGGCGTTTCGGCGGCTGCCGATCCGACAACTGCGTGAGTTGTTTGTCCAATGCCGCGTAGTCCAGGGACGCGGCAAGCTTCGTGTAATCAGTCGGTGTGCTCATGGTGTTTTGTGTGGTGTGTGTGACGAGCACCACTCATGCAGGAGAGGCGGCAGCTCCCGGACGTTCTTCCGAGCAGCAATCCAAGCAGGGAAGCGGCGACGTGTGCATCAGCCGCTCGTCAGTCACTCGTCAGTCACTCGTCAGCCCACCGATGTCTCGTGGCGTGGCCGCGATCTGTCCGCCGAACATCCGGCGAGCAGCCAGGCCGACATGGCCCGAGCAGCTTCCCACTGGTTTCAAGCGGGGTTGGTGTCTCTACCAAAAATCCCCTTCTTACCCTCAAGAACCCCTGCTTCCATTCTCCCCACCCTACGCGTTTCAAGCCTCGTGGGGTAGGTGGTGAGCCGTACACCGGATACTCATGTCCCAGCGTCATACCGCGTCCCCAGCCGCTCCGGTAGGGGGTCGCTACTACACCGCTTACCACCTAGATCCAATATGGAAGGTAAGAAATCGGACCCCCACGGCCTCTCTTCTTGATCACTTCACTACTTCAACACGTCCTTCAATGGAACTTAAAGGCAGACCCCCCCAGAAACGACTGTCCAGGGCGTTGTCAATATTGTCTCCAAGAAGAAAAAATTGTCCCTTAGGGATCGGAGATGTACTTCGCGGCAACATTCTGCTGAGCATCCTGCAGCAACGTGATGTTGCCATTTCCGGGTCTATAGCAGAATTTGTGGGTGAGTTGGGGTGAGAAGCTGGAGGTAGGCAGGAAGCAATGGGGGACGTGAGTCTGTGGCAATTACGACCGCACGGG
>JAYTTC010000634.1:0-3975 GCA_043745255.1 Verrucomicrobiales bacterium | reverse complement strand
TCCCATGCGCGCGGGCAGTCCGCCGGCGACAGCGAGACGGGTCCCATCTGGCGAGAAGCGGACGGATTGGATCCGATCGGAAAGCCCGATCAGCCGTCCGGCGAGTCCAGAGCCGTCCGCTTTCTGCAAGAGCACTTCGTGAAACCCGCCGATCGCGATCAACGTTCCATCCGGGGAGAAATCCATCGTGGCGATCACCGGCGGTCGCGTGTAGATGGGAGGATGATCGAGGTCGTATTTCTGCTTCGCGTTGGCCGGAGTATCGTCCACGGCCCCCTCCGCGATCCAACGTCGGATCTTGTCGATTTCAAAGTCGGGCAGGGGAGGATTGCCCTTGGGCATCTCGGCCTCGCCCTTCTCGGGGGTGATCTGCTTTACCAAATGGCTGGCGCTGGGCTGACGCGGAACGATTGGAGCTTCCTTGCTCTCGCCGGTGACGAGCAGTCGCTCGTATTCGGTCATCACATACCCACCCTTGGCCTTGGCGGGTTGATGGCATCCCTGGCAGTTCGCCTGAAATATCGGCCGAATATCTCGGTAGAAGCTCACCGGCTTAGGGGTGGCGACGAGCGGGACATCGGCTGCCAAAAGGCAGTCAACAACTGCGGGGCCGAGGAGCAGGGCACTGACCCGAGCAAAAAGTCTCATGGTTCCATGGTTCGCATGCGCGAGAGGTAAAGGGCTATTGTGGCCTAATGATTAGGTCATCCTCACGATCTTGCCAAGCTCCCAAAGTGGGAAATAACGTGAGCGCCGCAGCCGCAGGCTACCTCATCAGGTCCCTCGTTGGGTCAATGCCCCGATGCCCCGATGCCCCGATGCGCCGATACGGCGCACTCTACAGAAGCGAGAAACCGCATTGGGCCTGTTCCCCGTAATTCTGTAGCGTGGGCCGTATCGGCCCATCCCCGCAGGATCGTTCGATACGAACGACACTACAGAAGCCGGACTGCAGTTCTGTAGTGTGGGCCGTATCGGCCCATCCCCGCCCGAACCGAAACAGGCTCTCGAGGCATGCGCAAGATCTGTGAACAATGGGTGAATAAAGAACCTCAGCTTTTGCTCGCAAACCACGGTGGACGCCACAGTATCTGGCGAAACTAGAACTAGGAATCCTGACGAATGGCAACAGAAGAAAGAGTGCTTTGTTTTGAACGGAATCTCCTCGAACAGCTTGGCGTCTTCCAAGGGCTGAACCAGGACATCGAGAGATATCTACCGGTCGTGACCTCGTCTGAGAACGTTCTTTATTTGAACAGGAGCGAGGCGGAACTGGATAAACGCTACAAGCAGCTGATCCCCTACGTCCTGATTCTTTGCAACGGCAGGATCCTTCGTTATCGGCGAGGAAAGAAAGGGCAAGAGACCCGGTTGCACGGCCTCTATTCCGTTGGCATCGGTGGCCATATTTCGGAGGAAGATCATGGGCTCTTCTCGAGTCGTCAGGGCTACCAAGAAAGCATGCAACGGGAATTGAAGGAAGAGGTAGACATTGACGAGGGCAAACAACCCGCGGTGGCACTCATCAACGACGACAGCACGGAAGTCGGATTTGTTCATTTTGGAGTCGTCCACGTGATGCAGGTTGCTGACGAAAAGATTGTCGGCGGACGCAGCGGGATCGTGGCGCCTGAATTCGTTTCAATCGCGGAGGCGAAGAAAGATCTGTCCGCTTACGAATCGTGGTCGCGGCTCTGCCTGGAGCATCTTGAAGAACTCTTGACCAAGGCCACCTGCATCGGAACGCCTGCGGCTGAGAGTGCCATCCGTAATTGATTTGAACCCGCTGAAGCGGCAGCTTCATGTCCAAGGGTGAGCGTCAGGCGAGACAGATCTCCGTTGCCATGCTTCATGATCCGGCTCTTTTCGAAGCGATTTTCTGAGCCGCGGGATCCTCTGTTCAATGCGCGTTTATGGGGCTTGTGAGAGGACTTAATACTTCCTCATTAATTTCAAGAAAGTCCTTGTGAATCATTTCACACTCCTGCACTTTCACGCCGCTCTAAGCGGTGACCTGCCATCTCATACGCTTTCTTTGGTTCGAGATGGTCACCAAAATCACACATGCGGCTGATAAAGTTTATTTTTGCTTTGGTGTTGCTCCTTGGGTGGGCGTCCTCGACGTCCGTGTCCATCGCGGCTGAAGCGGGGGCCGCTCATGAAGCCGTGGCCGCGCACGCGGCGGATGCCGAGAACGCAGGTGCCCATGCCGAGGGGGCTCATTCAGGCCTGCCCGCGGCAGCGCCTCGAGTCTTTCATCTCGGTCCGTTGGCGGTGACCAATTCGATGCTGGTCACGTGGGTCGTCGCGCTGATGCTGATTGTATTCGCTCAGTCGGCGACGCGTCACATCCGCGAGGTTCCCCAGGGCTCGCAGAACTTTTTGGAGTGGCTGGTCGAGGGCCTTCACACCTTCCTCTCGAGCATTATCGGCGCGGAGTTAGTGGGGAAAACGTTCTGGTTTTTTGCGACGGTCTTTATCTTTGTTCTTTTCACCAACTGGTTCGGGCTTCTTCCGGGAGTGGGAACGATCGGATGGGGAACTCATCCTACCTCCAGCGGCATCCTTCCGACCTTCGATCATATTGAGACACCGCTGCTGCGGGGTGGCAACGCGGACCTGAACATGACGTCCGCGATGTCGATCACCTTCTTCGTCTGCTGGATCTATTGGGCGCTCCGAGCGAATGGCCCGGGCGGGATGTTGAGTCATCTGTTCGGATATCGGGGAGACGCCAAAGGGGCCATGCGCGGTTTTCTGATCTTAGTTTTCGTGGCGGTGGGTTTGCTTGAGGTGGTCTCGATCCTTTTTCGCCCGGTCTCCCTCTCGTTCCGTCTCTACGGAAACGTTTTCGCGGGTGAAAACCTGCTGGAGGCCATGTCCATCATGGGCGGGAGATATCTCGGATGGCTGGTACCGCTACCGTTTTACTTCTTGGAACTGATCGTCGGTCTGGTGCAGGCCTTAGTCTTCACCCTGCTTACCGCGATTTTCACCTCGCTCATCTGCTCGCATGGGGATAGCCATCACGAGGAGCATGAGCACGGACCCGACTGTGATCACGATCATGGCGGGGCTGCAAAGCACGGGGCCCACTAACCCAAAACACTTTTGTTCGCCGGACCGTGGCAAGACTGCGGGGGCGAGCGAGAACACAACAAAAGGAAAAATAATGCATATGCTCGCTGAACTTACGGGCAGTCTCCACGTCGGTCTGGCCGCAGTCGGCTCCGCGATCGGTGTGGGTCTCATTGGTATGAAGGCAGCTGAAGCCGTGGGTCGTAACCCGGGCGCGGCAGGTCAGATTCTGACCCAGGCCATCATTAGCTCGGCCCTGGCCGAAGGCATCATCTTCTTCGCCATTTTCTTGGTGAAGCAGGTACCTTAAGCTCCATGCCCTGAAGGCGCGCGCGCCTCCAGGGCAAACTCTTTAACAACTCCGTTTGAACTATGGTTAATTGGCTCATTCTCGCCGCTGTTGACGCTGAGAAGGGAATTCCGCAACAGATCGCGGAGACCTTCGGGTGGAATCCCACTTTGTTCATCTCCCAGGTGATCAGCTTCTGCCTCGTCGCCTTCTTGCTCCACAAATTTGCCTACGGCCCGATCCAGAAGGTGCTCGACGAGCGTCGTCGTAAGATTGCCGAGAGCCTGTCGAACGCGGAGAAGATCAAGATCGAGTTGGCCAACGCGCAAGCGAAAGCTCAGGAGCTCCTCACTCAGGCCAGCACGGATGCCAATCGACACATCGAAGAGGCCCGCAAGGCGGCTTCGAAAGTGCTCGAGACGGAGACTCAGAAAGCCATCGCGACCGCCAATGAGATCGTGGCCAAGGCGCGTCAGGCCAGCGAAGCTGAGCTCGACCGCATGAAAGCAGAGCTGCGTCGCGAGGTGGGTCGTCTGGTGGTTCAAACCACTGCAAAAGTAACGGGCAAGGTGCTGACCTCGGAAGATCAGCAGCGCTTGGCGGATGAA
>JAYTTC010000633.1:0-3982 GCA_043745255.1 Verrucomicrobiales bacterium | reverse complement strand
GAGCTTCAGGGCGGGACCTTCACGCTAACCAATTTGGGAGCGTTCGGAGTGGAGCATTTTACTCCCATCTTGAATCTTCCTCAGTCGGCGATCCTGGGCATGGGCGCGATTCGGCCCGAGCCGGTGATGCAACGGGGTGAGATCGTGATGCGTGATCAATTGCCGCTGAGTCTGACCTTTGATCACCGAGTTCTGGATGGAGCTCCCGCCGCCCGTTTTCTTGTGACCTTGCGCGACTACCTCAATGCCCCTCACCTCTGGATGGATTCGCTCCTTGAACGGGCGGCAAACTCTCAAACTCACCTTCCTTCATGAACATCGTTGTTACGGATTGGACGTTTCCCAACCTGAGCATTGAGGAGGACCTCCTCAAGTCGCGTGGGTGTCATTTGATTGCGCGTCAATGCAAGACCGAGGCGGAGCTGGTTTCTCTGGTGGCGGAAGCGGATTGCGTGATCACTCAGTTTGCGCGGATCAGTCCCACGGTGATTGCGGCGATGGGGAAATCGCGTGGGATCATTCGCTACGGGATCGGATTTGATACGGTGGATCTCGCCAGCGCGCAGGGTCTCGGTATTCCGGTCTGCAATGTGCCGGACTACTGTATCGATGAGGTCGCGGACCATACTCTGGCATTCATTCTTTCAGCTACTCGGCAAGTCGTGACCCACACCGCACAGTTAAGAGCAGGGAAATGGGGCTTGGCGGTTCCGCTGGTCGAGATGCAGGCCCTGCGTGATTTGGTCGTTGGGGTGGTTGGGTTTGGACGCATCGGACGCGAGGTGGTTCGTCGACTCGCGGCGTTCAAGTGTCGAGTGGTGGTATTTGATCCCATCGCCCCTGCCGCCGAGATCGCCCGTGCTGGCGCACGTCCCGCAGAGTCGCTATTGGAAGTCTTGCAGGAAAGCGACGTGATCACGCTGCATTGCCCTTCCACGCCGGAAACCCGAAAGCTGATCAACGAGTCGACCCTGGGAAAAATGAAAGCGGGTGCGGTTCTGATCAATGTGGCTCGCGGCGATCTGGTGGACACGGAGGCTCTGGTGAGAGCGATCGGGAGCGGTCGACTTCGCACTGCGGCTCTCGATGTCTGTGATCCCGAACCGATCCCTGACAACCATCCGCTCCGCTCCTTGCAAAATGTGATTCTCACTCCGCACATCGCCTCGGTGAGCCCGCCTGCCATGAAAAAGCTGCGAGAAAGTGCAGCCACGCTGGCGGCGATTGCTGCCAGCGGCGAGCTGCCCCCCAATGTGGTGAACGGGGTGAAGGTGCCGCGAACGTTCTGACCACGGCATTTTTTTATCTTCCCCTGTTGAGCCGCTGACGGAGTTCGGTTATCACCTTCCCGTTTTCCGCGTTCGGTTCTCGCCGGGGCGGATCACGAAGCGCCCGGTTCGCAAGCGAACACGGCCCATTTTTCCATGAAGCGACTTATGTTTCCGATGCAGTTCGAGCCTTCGCGGGCTCGAATGGTGTTTCTTCTTTTCAACTTTTCCCTCTGCCTCCTGGCCGTTCCTTCGAGTGTGCTGGGTGAGGGTGTGGTGCTGAGCCCGACGACCGCCGTTCATCGCGAGTTTGTCGCGGGCGAATTGCTGTTGGGCGAATTGAATTGCACGGCCTGTCACCTTGCCGAGAGTGCGGTGCTCGAGCGTCTGAGTTCTAAACAGGCACCGCTCCTGAACGAGGTCGGATCCCGCGTGACGCCCCAGTATCTGCGGGCGTTCCTCAGTGATCCGCAGAGCGTTAAGCCGGGCTCCCCGATGCCTGATCTCCTCCACGGGCTTGAACTCAGTGCTCGCGCTGAGACGGTGGATGCCTTGGTTCACTTCCTTTCCTCCCGAGTCTCCACCAATCCTCCCGCGCTCTCCGGAGCCAGTCCGCATCTGATCCAGCAAGGGAAAACCCTCTACCACTCGATCGGTTGCGTCGCCTGTCATGCCCCTCAAGAGCCTTCTGGGACCGCGACTGCGGAGGTCATCTCCGCACTGACTTCGCTTTCGGTGCCTCTAGGGCCACTCGCCAAGAAAACCACTTTGGATGGATTGGCGCGATTTCTTCAGGACCCGCTGGCAGTTCGGCCTTCGGGTCGGATGCCCTCGTTGAATCTGACTCGGGGTGAAGCCATGGCGATCGCGGCCTACCTGCTTCGAGAGCAGGCCGCCTCCCGCACCCAGGGTCCTGAGGTCAAGATGCCCGGGCTGCACTATGACTACTATGAGCAGGCCTTTCAGACCACCGCGGGTCTCGACTCGGCAACTCCGGTGAGCACGGGATCGGTCGAGCAAATCAATCTGTCGCCGAAGAGACGCACGCAAGAAATCGGGTTCCGTTTCATGGGAATGATCGCCGTTCCACGCGATGCCCAATACACCTTCTACGTGACCTCCGATGATGGATCCAAACTTTGGATCGATGGAAAGGTGCTGGTGGAAAATGACGGAATCCACGCGCCTCAGGAGAAAAGCGGAGTGATGAAACTCAATGCTGGAGAGCACACCGTTGCTCTCAGCTATTTCAATGGAGGTGCAGGTGCGGAGCTGTCGGTGTTCTGGCAGGAGCTCGGCAAGTCGAAACGCCCTATCCCCGCTGCAGCCCTGTCGCACAGCGGCCGGTCGCTTGTTCCGCTGGACAACGAGGATCTGGTACTCGATCCGGCCAAGGTCTTAAAGGGAGGCGAGCGGTTCACATCGCTTCGATGCGTCGCCTGCCATGAAACCGGAACTCCGAGTTCGGCTGCTGCAGGCCTGAAAGTTCCGACACTCGTGGCGTTGAACCCTTCCGCATCGCAGGGATGTCTAGGAAGCCCCAAGTCTGGGGTGCCAAAGTTCGCGTTGAGCGCGTCGCAGCAGTCCGCTCTGCGCGAGGTCTTGGCCAACACCAAACAGCTCGGGACACCCCTCGAACCGAAGGCCCGGGTGAGTCGCACGCTTGCTGCTTTGAACTGCTTTGCCTGCCACTCTCGCGATGGCGTCGGGGGGCCAGAGGGAGCACGGGGAGATTTCTTCACCACGGTCGATAACGCCGATCTAGGCGATGAAGGGAGGATCCCGCCCCATCTCACCAACGTGGGCGATAAGCTTAAGTCCGATTGGATTCGCAATGTGCTCCTGCAGCGCGGGGTTGCCCGCCCTTACATGGCGACTCGGATGCCGCAGTTTGGGGTTGTCGCGTTGCGTTCTTTGGCAGAAGCGTTCGAGGCGGCGGACGCGCGCTTGCCGCAGGGCACGGCAGAGATCGCTCCCCAAGACGCCAAGTTTGGACGGCAACTGGTGGGGACGGGCGGAGTGTCGTGCATCGCCTGTCACACCTTCGGCGGGCATAAATCACTTGGAATCCCCGCGCTCGATCTCACCCTGATGACCCAGCGTTTAAAGCACGACTGGTTCGTTCGCTATCTCCTCGACCCAGCGGCGCTGCGTCCGGGGACGCGAATGCCTACTTTCTGGCCCGACGGCAAGGCCGCGAACCAGGACATCCTCGGCGGCGATCCCACGCATCAAATTGAGGCCATTTGGGCGTTTCTCTCCGCCGGCAAGGCGGCAAAACTTCCCGACGGATTGATCGCCACCTCGCTCGAACTCGTCGCGGATAAGGAAGCCGTGATCTATCGCCACTTCATCGAAGGCTCTGGATCGCGAGCGATTGGAGTCGGCTATCCCGAGAAGGCGAACCTTTCCTTTGACGCGAATAATCTGCGCTTGGCACTCCTCTGGCATGGCAAATTCATCGATGCGGGAAATCATCGACGTGATCGTGGCACCGGTTACGAGGGACCGCTGGGAGATGATATTGTGACGCTCCCTGAGGGCGCTCCGCTGGCACGCCTAGCCGATTCAAATGCGCCCTGGCCGCTGCCGTCCGGAAAGGGGGCCGGCTACCAGATGAAAGGATACCGCCTGGACGAGAAGCAGCGTCCGACCTTCCTGTTCACTTTTGAGGGGATTCATGTGGAGGACTACTCCATCGCGGTTCCTCGTGA
>JAYTTC010000632.1:0-3987 GCA_043745255.1 Verrucomicrobiales bacterium | reverse complement strand
CTGGCCTACCAAAGCTGGCAGCGGATCGGGATCGCTTGCGTAGCATTTGCGCTTGGCCCTGGATAGTTAGTCTCAACTTGAACGCGAACTAGAATTAGTGACTCGGAACGTTCCGACTGTTTAGGTCTACTGAGCCAGCTTCTGCAACGGTCCGAGGTTTGTGTTTCTCCAGATGGTGCATTGGGGAGTTGGCAGCTCCGACCGGATACCGGAACGCCCACGACGGTCGAGGTGTCGTTCTCAGGACTCGAGCTCCAAGGCAAACGCCATCTGACGCTCGTGTTCCGGGAATCCGCGACTCGGGGAAACTGGGTGAGCGCTTTGGAACAGGGAGAGGCTCGGTTTCGGCGTCTGGCCGAGGAGGCGCTGGTGGGGATTTTCATGACCTCGCCCGAGGGAGAGCTGCGGTATGCCAATCGCCGATGGTGTGAGATGACCGGGCTTTCGGAGCAAGAGGTGCAGGGCCGTGACTGGGCCACGGCCGTTCATCCTGAGGATCGGGCTCGCTTTCTCTCCGATTGGGAGGAGGCCGTCCGTCGGGATCGCGAGTTCGTGGCGGATTATCGCTTGCTCGGATCGGACGGCACGGTTCGCCGCCTGAATGGACGATTCGTGATCTTGAGGGATGATCAGGGGCGAGTGTCGGGCCACCTGGCAACCGCCACAGTCGTCGCCTGAATCCACTTAAGATCCGCCCGCTGCTCTTGCCGATGGCGCTGCAGGCGAGGCAGGGGACGCCGCTGTTTCTTTCTCGCTGTAGCGGGCGTAGTAGTCTGAGTAATCGTAATACTCGCGCCGATGCAGCGGGGAGATGCCGTTGAGAATAAATCCAGCGACTTGGGAGCGGGCATTCTGTAATTTTTTCAACGCGGTCAGGGCTGCTTTTTTGGGCGTGCGATCGGCTCGAACCACAAGGCAAACGGTCTTAACCCGTGGCGCCAGGAGCAGAGTGTCGCTCACCGGATGCACCGGCGCGGAGTCGATGACCACTTGATCAAATCGAGAGAGAGCCTCTGTGAGCAAGTCCTTGAACCCTGCCTGGGCCAGCAGCTCGCTCGGATTCGAGGCTCGAGTACCGGCACTGATGAAACTGAAGTTCTCCGACTTTGAGTGCTGAACAATTTCAGAGAAGTCCTTCTTGCCCCTCAGAAAGTCTGTCACACCGGGGGCGTTGGTAGCTTCGCCCAAAAGGTATTCCTCCACAGTTGGACAGCGGAGATCGCAATCGATAACCAATGTCCGCAACCCCTGCTGCGCAAGGCTGAAGGCGAAGTTGATGGAGCAAAATGTTTTGCCTTCATCCGGGACAGCGCTGGTGAAGAGAAAGGTGCGTCGTTCACTCAGGGGTGCCATCATGCCGAGCGTCGTGCGAAGGGAGCGGAACGCCTCCGCACCTTCCACTAGCTTCGGTTCCGCCATGATGATCGACGAGGTTCCTCCAGCCTGGACATCCTTCATCTGCGGAATCGCACCCAGTAGCGGCAGCTTGAGTGCTGCCTCTGCCTGTTCGATGGACTTCAGCGAGGAGTCCAGAGTGGCAAGTCCAAAGGCCAGCGCCAGACCGCAGATCAATCCGGCCGCTCCACCCATCATTTGAATCTGCTTCCTGTTCGGCTTGATCGGCCGTTCCGGCACTGTGGCCCTCTGCTCCATCACCACCGGATCTTTGTTCAGCGTCTGAACCAAGGTCGCCGCTTGTCGTTCCTGGGTGATTCGTTTGTACAGGTCACGATTAAAACTGAGCTTATTCTTCATGATGCCGTACTCGCCCGCTGCGGTCTCCAATTCACGTCGCTTGGATTCCAGTCGGACCAGTCCAGATCTCAACTCCTGCTCCTCCGCCTTGGCGGTCTGAAGCTTGGTACCGTAGGTAGCAACGACTTTCAAAACGGAGTTCGTAAGCTGCTCCTCGGCATGGGCGAGTTGGTTTTCTACCTTTATGTAATCCGGGTGCTTCGGTTTCAGTTCGCGCTTTATCTGGGCCAAAGTGGCCTCTTGATTCTGGAGGTGAATCATCGCGGAAGCCACGGTGGAGTCTGCGGTGATAGCGGGCATGTTTAGTAGCAGCGGAACGTTCTTTCGAAGGCCGGTCATTCTTGAGTGGTCTCGCTCCAGGCTCTGGATATTGAAGACCGCCGAAGAGATTCGCTGGCTGATCTCACCGATCTCTTTCAACAGCAGACCTTGTTCCTCCTCGGAGATTCCAGGATGGGTCGTTTTAAATTCAGCCAATTCCAGCTCGTTGGTCCTGATGGTGCCAAGGAGCTCATTCTCTTTCTGGCTGTAGAATCCAGTGTGCGCTTCGGAGGCTGAGACCTGCTGATCAAACCGGCGCTGCAGAAATTCGCGCGCGAGAGAGTTAGCGAGCTGCTCGGTCAGGGCCGCGTCGGAATGCTGGACCGTGATATCGATGAGGCGCGTGCCGGGCCGGACGCGAGGAGTGATGAGATCACTGACACGGGCCACCAGCTTCGCTCGGCTCAGCTTGCCTTGGATCTCAGGCTCGACAACCCGTGGATCGATGGCCAGTCGGTTGGTCTCGATGACCCGTTCGATGACCGCACGCGATTTCAGCGTTTCCAGTATGGTCTTCATGTCCTCTGGGCGCTCGCTCTCGTCTCGAACTCCTTCCTGAAGGCCGGATAGAATCTTTTGCGGCGCATCCACCGTCAGAGTGACCGTGGCGGCATAGACCTCTGATGCTCGCTGCAGATAGCCATAAGTAATGAAGGCCGCCGCGATCAAACACAGCACCACCACCCAGGCTTTTTCAATCAATGTTCGCCAGAGACCGGATATATCGAACGCTGCCGGCGCCTCGCCGCCCTCTTCAGCCGGGTCGTATTGGGGTGTATTACTCATTAGATGAGCCTTTCGTTTACCAGGATTTGATCGCCGGGCATGATTTCAAACGGTGGCTCTTTCCCTCGCATGAGGTCCTCCGCGTTCTTATGGATCGGGGGTTTATCCTTGCGAATCACTTGAACGTCGCTTTTCTTAGACTTTCCGTTGAAGTCCCCTGCACGACTGATCGCTTCCAAGAGATCGATCACTTCGCCATTCGCCGCATCATACGTGCCCGGCCGCGCGACCTGTCCGCTGACGGTGAACTTCCACTTTCCCCTTTCCGCCACAGTGAGGCTGATCTGCGGGTGAACAAAGTAGTCTTTTTCATACAGCGAGAACACCAGGGCCTTCGCTTGATCTTCGGTCAGTCCGCCGAGTTTCACACGACCAAGCAAGGGAAGTGGAATTTGGCCATCATTACCCAGCCGATCATTGGTGGTCATGTCCGGCTGTTGGAAAACCTTCACTTCAATCCGATCTCCGGGTGAGAGCCGATAGACCTTGGGCTCGAGCGGGGCAGGAGGGGGCAGGAGGGCCTTGGCGGCCGCGGCGAAGAGGGGCGAGCTTGCATCACCGAAGCTGCGGTCAGCAGCTCTTGCTCCTGTAACGAAACTGATGCAGAGCATTGCTGCCAGCCAGTGGAAACGTAAGACTTGATTCATAGTGTGCTCACACCGCCGAAAATATCGCATGGATTCTCAGAATCGATAGCTGGTCTTCAGCCCGACCTGGTTGTTGTAGAAGCTGATGCCCCCTCCAGTGCTGTGATTGTCGCGGAAAAAATAGAAAACGCTCAGCGTCAGCTTATCACTGAAATTGCAGTCGAAACTGGGGTTTGTCGACCAATACTTGTCGTTACGGCTGGAGCTCAAGCCGCTCACGACCGACCGGTAGTCTGCGAGATCGTAGGAGGAAGCCAGGTTCAAATAGTAGCGGCTGCCGATTCGTGTCCGAATGATGCCGGAGATTCCGGTGACTGTAATGTTCACCGTTCCGCTCGTCACCGACGCCTGATTGCGACGATGCCCCTCCAAGGAGAGCGACCAGTCCTCGCGCGGCGTCCACGTGCTACCCAAGCCGAAAATCAGCTCTGGGCCCTTTGACCCGTTGTCTTGGAACTGCTGAAACTCAACCCCTAGG
>JAYTTC010000631.1:0-3993 GCA_043745255.1 Verrucomicrobiales bacterium | reverse complement strand
ACTGCGTGAAGTCCAACCGCCGGATGCGAGAAACCCGCACGTCCGGTGGTGTGGGAGGGTGCCGGGGCGCAATCCCCGGCACTCGACCCGATCAGAAGCAAGGCACACGGCGCTGTTCTGTCGTCGGAGATTGATGTCAACGCGGCGGAACGGATTTGACAGGGGTTGAGGGAGGAAACCTATTGTAGCCCTGCCGGTACTGCCGTGGGTTACACAGCTTATGCTGAATGGGAATCTCCCGGCGTCCGTCTTTTCAACGTTCTCATGCGCTGCACAATCATTTACGAGGGCCGAGGGTCGGCACCCAGTCGTAGGCTCGGGGTGGCTTGTCTCCTCCTCGCAGCGGTGCTCACCTCGTTTTCGAGTCGAGCAGCGACCGTGGATCCGGTTGATTTCAACTTCCACGTGCGTCCACTTCTTTCCGATCGTTGCTACAGCTGCCACGGCCCTGATGAGCGAGCACGCAAGGCCAAGCTTCGTCTCGACACGCCGGAGGGGTTGCGAGGCAAGACCAAGGACGGGGCCGCAATCGTGATGGCTGGCAATCGATCCCAGAGCGAGCTCTGGCGTCGCATCACGACGCACGATGCCGAGGATCTAATGCCTCCGGCCGAGAGCCATCTAAAACTCTCCGCGATGGAGATCGAGAATTTGGGCCGATGGATCGACGAAGGCGCGCACCACAAACTGCACTGGTCCTTCAATTCACTGGAACCTGTTCCCGTGCCAAGCCCGGCCAACAAGGACTCTTGGATGCGAAATGAGATCGACGCGTTCGTCCGCGATCGACTCGATCGCATTCACCTCACGCCGACGATTGAAACACCCCGCGAGCAGTGGCTGCGTCGAGTGAGCTTCGATCTCACAGGCCTGCCGCCCACGATCGAGAACATTGATACTTTTCTCGCAGATCGCTCCGCTGACGCTTATAAGAAAGCGGTGGACCGTCTGCTCGCCTCACCCGCTTACGGAGAGCGCATGGCATCGGAGTGGTTGGATCTCGCGCGCTATGCCGATACCTACGGTTATCAGGCGGACGTGGATCGTGATCTCTCGCCCTGGCGCGACTGGGTGATTCGCTCTGCCAACGAAAATCTCCCTTACGATCAATTCGTCCTATGGCAGATTGCCGGAGATATCCTTCCCAACCCCACGCGTGATCAGTCATTGGCGACCGCCTTCAATCGATTGCATCGCCAGACCAACGAGGGCGGGAGCGTGGAGGAAGAGTTCCGAACGGAGTATGTGGCAGATCGAGTTCACACCGTCGGGACCACTTTCCTGGGGCTGACCTTCGAGTGTTCCCGATGTCACGATCACAAATTCGATCCGATCAGCCAGCGCGACTACTATCGGATGTCTGCGTTCTTCAACAATATCGACGAGTCCGGACTCTATTCCCATTTCACCCAGGCCGTTCCCACTCCCACGCTGGTCCTCTATTCCCCTAGAGATTCCGTGCTGCATGCTGAATTCATCGCGAAAATAGCCGCTGCCGAAACCGATCTGAGGCGGATCGAGGCAGAAGCCAAGGATCGATTTTCAAGCTGGCTGAAAGGCGTGGACGTTTCCATTCCAGCGGTGAAGCCGGTGGCCGCCTTCCATTTTGACGAAATTGTCACCAATCACTTTCTGAACAGCGCCAACGAAAAGCAACCCGCCACCCTCGTGGAGAATCCGGCTTTGGTGGAGGGCCGAGCGGGCAAGGCGGTGCGATTCAGCGGAGATGATTCGGTGATCTGCCGCGGCGTTGGCCATTTCGGACGAACGGATCCGTTCACGATTGGGTGCTGGATTCGTCCGACTGAGACCCAGGAGCGTGCGATAGTTCTTCATCACTCCCGAGCGTGGACCGATTCCGGAAGCCGCGGCTATCAGTTGCTGATTGAGAAGGGTCGTCCGGAGTTTGCTCTGATCCACTTCTGGCCAGGCGATGCGATTGCAGTGCGCGCCATTCGGTCTCTTCCGCTCAATCAATGGTCACAGGTCGCCGTCACCTACGACGGCTCAAGCCGCGCTGCAGGCCTCACACTTTATCTCGAGGGTGAGCCGCTGGAAACCGAGGTGATTCGGGATAATCTGTACAAGGACATCCAGCATCGAGCGGAATGGGGAGACGGGGAAGTGGGCGGAATCGATCTGACTCTGGGCGGCCGATTCCGCGATTCAGGTTTCAGGAATGGCGAGATGGACGATCTTCAAGTCTTCGACGTGCGCCTGACTCAGGATGAGGTCCGTCAACAATGGGTTTTGCCCTCTGCGTCAGCCGCGACCCTCTCGCGAGCGTTTCCGGAATATCTGCAACGCCTGGACGCTGACTATCGACGGGCGCTCTCGGAACTCAAATCGCTACGCGACCAGGAAAACAAACTGATCAGCGGGGTGCGAGAAATCATGGTGATGAAAGAGATGGAGAAGCGTCGGCCAACGTACGTGCTCAAACGCGGATCCTACTCGATGCCCAGCGACCCGGTCGAACCCGGCGTTCCCGAACGGATCTTCCCGTTTTCAGAGGAATTGCCGAAAAACCGCCTCGGCTTTGCGCGGTGGTTGATCGATCCGCGGCATCCGCTCACTGCGCGAGTCGCGGTGAATCGAATCTGGAAACTGCATTTTGGTCGCGGGCTGGTGGCGTCGGTCGAAGACTTCGGAGCGCAGGGCCAGCTGCCCACTCATCCGGAGCTGCTCGATTGGATGGCCGAGCGTTTCATTCGCTCGGGTTGGAATCGAAAAGCGCTCCAGCGCCTGATCGTTCTTTCAGCTACCTATCGACAAAGCTCGCAGGCGAGTGCGGAGGCGATCTCGGCGGATCCAGAGAACCGCTGGCTCGCCCGCGGTCCGAAGCATCGGCTCTCCGCGGAGCAGGTGCGGGATCAGGCTCTCGCAGTTAGCGGGTTGTTGGTGAATCAGCTCGGGGGTCCCAGTGTGAAACCGTATCAACCTGCAGGTGTTTGGGAAGACTCTGGCACGGGCAAGAGCTACACCCAGGACAAGGGTGAGAAACTGTATCGACGCAGCCTGTATACTTTCTGGCGTAGAACGGCTCCCCCTCCGTCGATGATGAGCTTTGATGCCGGCTCGCGGGAAGTTTGCACTGCTAAGCGTGAGATTACCGCGACGCCACTGCAGTCTCTGGTCCTGCTCAACGATGTTCAGTTTATTGAAGCCTCCCGGGTCCTCGCAGAGCAACTCACGCGGGCTCATCCCACGGATCTGGACGCACGATTTGAGGATGTGTTCCGACGAATGACCAGCCGTCGAGCCGAGCCCCGAGAGCGGGAGATTTTGCGTAAACTTTATGACCAGCAGCTGATCTATTATCGCGGACGGCCGGAGGCGGCTGACCAGCTGCTCTCGGTCGGGGATCGTCCTCGGGACAGGGCGCTGGCCCCGATGGAACTGGCCGCCACGACCTTGCTGGTGAGTACGTTGATGAACCATGATGAGTTTGTGATCAAGCGATGAACCTTCCTGTTTGCACTGGACCGCTGCCGGTCTCGCCCTTTTCGAGGCGCGATTTTCTAAATCGTTTTGGCCTAGGGGTCGGCGGTGTGGCTTTGGCCGATTTGATGTCGCGATCCACGGCGTCGGCGTCGACACCCGAGCGAGACGGCGGCGTCCTCAATACCTTGCATCATCCAGCGCGGGCCAAGCGGGTGATCTATCTGTTTATGAGTGGCGGTCCCTCGCAGTTGGAGACTTTCGACTACAAACCCGTGCTCAACCAGCGGCAGGGGCAACAGCTTCCCGATTCAGTCCGGATGGGGCAGCGCCTCACCGGGATGTCGGGAAACCAGGCCTCTCTTCCGCTCGCGGGATCCATTTTCAAATTCAACCCGCACGGTCGAAACGGCACCTACATCAGCGAACTCCTGCCGCACACGGCGAAGAGAGTTGATGATCTCTGCATCGTTCGTTCTCTCTTCACCGAGGCGATCAATCACGACCCGGCCATCACCTTCCTCCAGACCGGTTCCCAGCTTTCAGGTCGAC
>JAYTTC010000630.1:0-3998 GCA_043745255.1 Verrucomicrobiales bacterium | reverse complement strand
TTGTTGGACAGCAAGTATCAAGTGAACAGCCTCCAGGATGTATTTTGCCATCCGTTCTACTGGCAGCTCTACGGATGGCTGGATCAACCGCCCCGTCTTGTGGTGGATCTGGGTGCGCACTGCGGTCACTTCAGCATGCTGGCCGACATCTGTTTTCAGGTCCGCTTCGGGGCGGTGCGACCTGAGTATTTATTGGTGGAGCCAAACCCTCGTCTGGTCCCCGTCATTCGGCGCAATTTGAAGAAGTCAGGATTGTGTCTACACCATGTGCTCAAGCAGGGACTGGTGGGTAGCCGGGAAGGTTCCGCCACACTTTGGATCTCCCCTAAGAATTATCTGTCGGCAAGCCTTCAACCAAACTCCACTAGCGTGGGAGTTCAGACCGATTACTTGGACCTAGAGCAGCTCATCGGGGATCGGACTGTCGACCTTCTTAAGATCGACATCGAAGGCGCCGAGTATGAACTTGTCGCCAACTATCCCTGCCTTCTGAAGCGGGTGAACAAAGTCATGGTGGAGATACATGCCGCTGCTGAGGGGCGCGAGGAGGAGCTCTACGCCTGCTTCCGCCGCGCAGGACTTTCCCCGCACGGTCAGAGTTTGGACCACAGCGGTTACAAACTGGCCATGTTCGAGAGAGCCTGACGATCCAACACGCAACCGACCATGCCCCTCTCAGACCTACCTTATAGCCGAGCTCAGCCTCAGGCTTCATCGTCCCGTGAAACCAAACGGCAATCAGTCATTATCAGCGGAACGACCCTCGGGCTCGGAGGCATCCGAACTCATCTGATGTCGCTTTGCCAGGTGCTTCGAATGAGAGGTCTTGACGTATCGCTCTTCGCCACGGGCTCGCATTGGGATGACGAGAGCCTGAATCGCGTTCGGGAGATGGGGGTGAAGATCAACCTGCCTCCTCTCTCTCTCCAGCGCTTTAGAAAGCTATCCGCTCTGCATTCCAGGCTGAGCTGGCCGTGGCGGGTGCCTAGAACCGCAAACTCGCTCTACTGCATCGGCGCGGGACGATCTCACCTGTTGATGCATCAACTTCGTCCCCGAGGAACGACGAGCATCAACCACGAAATCGTCGAGCCTCCAAGCCCCAATAGCCCGGCAGGACACTGCGCTGCGGGCCTGGACACCACGATTGCCAATTCTAGGAAAGTGGCTGAGTCGATGAGGATCTACTGGCCGTTGAAACCCATCCGAGTCATTCCTTTCCTCACCTCAGATCGCAGTATGCCCGTTCCTAAACCGCGACCTGCTGTCGGTGCGGGAGTGTTACGAGTGGCTTACCTCGGTCGCCTAGTGGAGCAAAAACGGCCGGATCTGTTGGTGAAGAGATGGCAGCAACTGAGCGCGCTGCCTGGATTGTCTCCTGCGCGATTGGATGTCTATGGTTACGATCCGAGCGGGCAGATGCTGAAGGAACTTCGTGAGTATGTGACGACTTCGCGGATGCAAGATCGTGTGACTGTCCATGGCCAGTATGAGCTTTCGAATCTCCCTGGGATATTGAGTGAAAGCGACCTGGTCGTTCTGCCGAGTTTGTGGGAAGGACTCCCGCTCGTGCTGGTGGAGGCCATGTTGAGGGGAGTGCCTTTCGTGGCGACCGCCGCCGGAGGAACCGAGGAGTTGGGGGACCAGAATCCCGACGTGCAGGTCACGAGCACGGAGTGGCAAGACTTTGAACGAGGAGTGGCCTGCATGGCAGCCCGACTCCGCGTCGGAGACTTCAATGCTAACCGCCTCCACGCTTGGGCGGAACGACGTTATGGATACGCGGCTGTTTCCCAGCAGTGGTTGGATTGTGTGTGCGAGCCGCGAACGTTCTTTGGGATCTCATCATGATCGAACTCGCTCTCATTGCGCAGGTCGTCGTCTGGCTGCTGTTTCTGGGGCTATTCTTCGCCACTCGGCAGGCCTCGATATTCCATCCCGTGACCGTTTACCTTGCCTTCCATGGTCTGGTTTTCGTTCTCCGACCCATATTGGTTCATCAGTTCGATTTCGACACCAACTGGAGCTACATGCGATTCAAACCCACAGATCACTACTTCGCCCAGACGTTGGCTGTGAGCTCGGTGGCGATGATTTGCTTTGTGTGCGCCTGTGTCGCCGCAGGTTGGAGCCATCGAACATTTGCCTGCACCACGTCCCCCGGCTTCACCCCTCGCGAATTGCGAGCGTTCGCGATCACGGCTTTGTTGCTCCTGCCTGCCATGGTCTATTCCATCTTCGCCACGCGTAATGGAATCGAAGGAGAACGGGTCAACGGCATCTACATCATGACCCACTCAACGGGCTACGTTAACGAGGCACAGCATTTCATTATGCCGATTCTATGCGTGGGGATGGTGGTCACCCGCTTCCACTGGATGAATATTCTCCTGTCCCTCGCTTACATCGGGTATCGCACTTGGTTTGGATGGTCCCGTTGGACCATCCTTCTTTTCCTGCTGATGGTGACTCTGACGTACTGTTGGTATCATCGGAAAAGATGGATTCCGTTCTGGTCGGTCGGAATTGCGGTGCCTCTTTTGGTCCTGTTCAACCTGCTTGGGCATAACCGAGACATCTTGAAATCCACCTTGAGCGGCGAGCGGGTTCAGGTATTGAACCATGACCCTGGAATGACTCAGGAGGAGAAGATCAAGAAGCAGCTGGATACGCAGGATTACGCGAACTTTGACTATCTATCTTACGTGGTCTCGGTGGTGCCCGAACGAACGGCGGCCTACTCCTGGGGCTTGCAGTACCTTCAACTCTTCACCGAACCCATTCCACGGATCCTCTGGAGAGGGAAACCAGTCGGATCTCCGGTTCGATCTGACGTCAACTTGGGAGCGTATGGCAACTTCGTTGGGCTAACAGTGAGTTTGGCGGGGGACGGCTGGATCACCGGTGGCTGGATTGGCTTGATCATCACGCTCTCCACGGTGGGTGGCCTTCTGGGCTGGGCGCATCGGAGTTTTTGGAAAAACATTCAGAGTAACAAAGCTAGCCTGCTCTATCTGGTGGGGATCGCCATGGCTCCGCAGTGGTATCGCGATGGTGGAATCTCGATCGCCAAGTTTTTGCTCTTTACCACGACGCCTTTGATCCTGTGGATCCTTCTAAATTGGTTCTTGGGCCAGAGATTGGTCCCGAGTTACTCAATCACGCTCCCCCCAGGCTCAAAGATTCGCTTTCTCAATCGAGCTATTCGAGAGAAACGGTTCGAAGCAGGCAGCACGACACCATGAGATCCATAGGCATTCTGTGGGCGCAGTATGGTCCGTATCATCGCGCTCGAGCTGCGGCGTTGAAACGATTGGCTCACCCGATCGAGGTGCACGCTCTGGAAATGGCGAGTGAGACAGCACTCTACGGATGGGAACGGGGCGGTGAGCCCAAGGATCTGGTGACTCTGTGCCCGGGGCAAACCGCTGAGGCCGTTTCGTTCACCCGTGCATTTCAGCGTGCACGCTCAGCATTCTTGAGGCTTGGGATCGAGGTTTGCATCCTCCCCAGCTATGCACCGAAACAGTATTCAGCGGCCCTCCTGGCGGCTAAGTCGCTCCGCATTCGAACCGTGATGATGACCGAGAGCCATGCGGGCACTGCGCGGGCGGCGGGCCTGGCCAGACTCCTCAAACGAAGGCTGGTCCACCTTTTTGACGCAGCCTTGGTCGGTGGGAGACCCCACCAGCGCTATGTGGCTTCAATGGGGTTCCCCGCAGAGAAGATCTTTCTCGGCTACGATGCCGTCGATAACGACTATTTCTCTCTCGCGTCGACGGGTGCGAGAGAGCGGGGAGCGGCCCTTCGACGGCAATACGGCCTGCCCGATCATTACTTCCTCAGTCTCGGGCGGTTCATCGCCAAAAAAAATCTTAAAACCCTGATCCAAGCGTATCGACTTTTCCTCAACTTGGACTCCGCATCGCCGACGCACCTGGTCTTGGTGGGCTCCGGCGAACTCGAGAGGAGGTTGGAGATCCTTTGCGCTGATCTTC
>JAYTTC010000629.1:0-4011 GCA_043745255.1 Verrucomicrobiales bacterium | reverse complement strand
TTCGAGCCGGACAAGACCAAGGCCGAATACGCCCGGCAGATCGAGTCCCTCCTCAAGCAACCCGTTCCCCAGCCATGAAGACCAAACGACTCCTCCTTATCGCCGGCCTCGCAGTTCTCACATGGAACGGGACCGGCTGTGCCAACGTGAAGCCGTGGCAGCGTGGCACCATGGCCGAATACGTGATGCGGTCGGACCGCGACCCGATGGCCGATGGCCTCAACGAACACCTCTGGTTCTCCCGCGAAGCCGCGTCCGGGGGGCGGGGGGTGGGCGGCGGCGGCTGCGGCTGCAACTAGCCAGAACCAGCTTAAACCGACCATTGCGGATGAATTCTTTCATAAAAAAGCACTCGCGGGTGTTGCTGACTTCATCTCATACATGGCCCACAATCTGCTGAAAAACAGCATGTCTCTTGTTTCCTAAAACCGAGAAAGTCCAACCGGTCCCTGATAAAATTTTCCGCTTTCCCATAATCCGATTTTAGCCGTATTAACCATAAGTATCCTCCGTTTACGTCCGCAAACCCGTTAAACAACCGTTATGAAAAAACCAAACCTCTTCGCGTGGTTCATCCGTGGCTCCCTGTCCGCAGTGGCCGCTTTTAATGTCCAAATATGCGTTCACGCTGGTGGTCCCCCGGACGAATTGACCTTGGAGCATCCCAAGGTCAAAGCAGCCATCACCGTCCAAAATTCCGTGACCCGTGATCTGATCCGCATACCGGGCATTCTCGGAACTGCAGTCGGCCTCGACGATAAGGACGCACCCGCTCTGATCGTCTATGTGGATCAGGATTCTCCGTCACGTGCAGAGATCGTCCGCAGCCTTCCGCCCCAGCTCCGGGGTGTCGGAGTCCGGGTGGAGCCGACCCAGAAGTTTCGCGCCTTCGCCAACACCGCCATGCAAACCGCGCCAATCCAACTCGGCACATCGGGCGGATGGAGCTACGATCTCGCAAACGGCTATTGTTGCGGCGGAACGCTGGGGTCGTTGATCCAAGTCAACGGTGTCCAATACATCATGAGCAACTACCACGTGCTTGAGTCGGATATTGTCTCAGGTGGAAACAACCGCGTTTCGACCTCGGGCGATCCGGTGATCCAGCCCGGATTGATCGACGTGGGTTGCAACTCGGTCAACGCCCAGTCCGTAGGGACGCTGGTGAAGCTCAGTTCGCTGCCCGGCTCCAACGTGGATGTCTCCATCGCGCAGGCTACCAGCGGCATGGTGAGCACCAACGGATCGATTCTCGGCATCGGCACGATCTCCAAAACCACTTTGGCCCCGAAGCTCAAAATGGGCGTCAAGAAAAGCGGTCGAACCACAGGCCTGACGTCCAGCAAGATATCCGGCCTCAACGCCACGATAAGAGTTACCTACGAAAATGAATGCGCCGGCGGCACTGCGTTCACGAAGACCTTCACCGGTCAGATCGTGATCTCGAATCCCGGCAGCTCGTTCTTGAACTCCGGGGATTCTGGTTCGCTCATGGTCGAGAACGTGGCCACCAATCCTAGGGCCGTAGGTCTTCTCTACGCCGGTAGCAACACCAGCGCGATCGCCAATCCAATCGCCGAAGTGCTGGTCTTCGTCGGAAGCAAGCTCGGCGGCACCGCCAGCATGGTGGGCAATTGATGGTGCTTATGGCTCGCAAAAGCCACAGATGGTCGAAGCCCCGCTTGTTGAGAGGACATGCGGGGCTTTTCCTTTTGTTCCTTTCACTGCTCTGCACCCAAGGCTGCATGCAACACCGACTTTCCCGCGAATCATCGGCTAGCCGACGCGACATCAACGCGGTCATTTCCGACCATGACCGAGAACTGCTCGCTCTTCCCGGTGTTGTCGGGGTCTACGTGGGGCTGCTCGATGACGACAAAACTCCCTGCTTGAAGGTGATGGTGAAGACGAAAGACCCGGACTTGGTGCGACGCATCCCCCAGCGCATCGAAGGCCATCCCGTTGTCATCGAAGTCACCGGCGAGATCAGGCCGTTCCGGTAGCCACTCACTTCCCAAGAATCCCGAATCTGTCTTATGAGGGCCCACCTCAATGGTTTCCTTCGTTGCCAGGTTCCGCCCATCCTGCTGGCTGTTTTGCTCCAAATGGCGCCAGCCATCCACTGGTTCACCCAGCAGATGACCCAGCCCGGAGGCCTGATCGCCATCGTCGTCAAGATCGGCGGCATTTCCGCCGCCTTGCTTGGCGGCACCCAAGCCATGTCAGGCGCGACCACTTGGGTCTCGAGCACCAATCCTCCGGCCGGCGGTGTCGGAATCGCCTACCAGTATCGACTCCAGACTTCGGGCGACAATTTGCCCATGAGTTGGAGTGCAACCAACCTTCCTCCCGGCCTCTCCATTCAAAGCAGTGTCGTTTCCGGCATCATGGTCTTTTTCGCCAAGGGAACGCCGACCCTCGCTGGAACTTTCAAGGCGTCGCTCACGGCATGGCAGCTCCCCAATCAGGGCGGAGCCTCCGCATGGGACTACGCAACCTTTGTCATTACCAACGTGACTTCATCGGCGGTCGCGCCAGGCATTGGCACGGCGCCTCAGACGCAACGAAGAATCCCGGGGACCAATGCCACGTTCTCGGTGACAGCCAACGGAACGAGTCCGTTGGCCTATCAGTGGCGGAGGTTCGGGACCAATCTCACGGGCGAGACCAGATCGCTCCTTCTGCTAACCAATCTCAGCGACGCCAGCGCCGGAACTTATGCGGTCGTGGTCACAAATTCGGCGGGTTCCGTGACCAGTGCGCCGGCGACTTTGCTGATCGCCAAGCTGCCGACCATCACCAACTCCATCGCCAGTCCCGGCATCCGGATGGCCTTCTACGGTGAAACGGGCGTCACTTATCGTCTGGAATTCAGCGGCATCGCCGATTCAATCAACTGGAACGCCGCGACCAACATCACCCCGACAGAGGACGCACCAATTACCCTCACCAACTCCCCATCACCCGGCACCAACACGTTTTTCAGGCTCAGGCTGTTGTCACCTTGAAGCCTGCTTCGCAAGCGGCATCCTGATGGCGATGTATGCCGTGTGTCATCGATGGAACAAGACCACATGATCCCTCTTATGACCCGCCTCTGCGCGCTGTTGGTGGCCTTCTGGCTTCAGGCTTCCCCCCTACTTCGCTGGGCATCGACCGAGCTGTCCTCGGGCAATCTCGCCGCGATCGTGGTGCGCATAGGCGGCGTGTCGGCGGCGCTGCTGGGAGGAGTCCAGGCGGTATCGGGGGCCTCTACATCGTTCAATGGCCCATTTACCGCGTCGGGTCAGGTCGGGGTGTTCTTCAATTTTAGGCTCGATGTGGTCGTCATCGGCACTGACCATATGCACTCGTTTACCGCCGTGAATCTCCCGCCTGGGATTCAAATCATCGGCCAAGGACTAGACACGGCATTCCTCCGGGGAACGCCGTCCCAAGCCGGGACTTGGGACACAACTGTCACCGGCTGGGAGAACGACAACGCCACGGGTGCATCGGCCAACGACACCGTATCCATCACAATTTCCGCAGGAAACACCCCGCCAACGATCTCAATCCAGCCAGCGAGCATCCGCCGCCTGCCGGGAACCAACGCCGTCTTCACCGTCCTCGCTCAGGGCACTGAGCCCATCACGTATCACTGGCGCAAGGATGCCGCTCCGTCGGCCTTGAGCAGCAGTGCCACCCTCACAGTTTCCAATCTCACCGCGAATGATGCGGGCACCTACTCCGTCATCGTCAGCAACTCCGCCGGCACGCAGACGAGTTCCGGCGCGGTGCTGTCCATCGCTTCCCGGCCCGTCATCAGTCCCAGCAAGGTGAACAGCTCGATCCGACTGGCGTTCACCGGGGAAACGGGCGTGACCTACCGCGTTGAGACAGCGACCAATGTGACGGCCACGGCGTGGAACACCCTTACGAATCTGACTCCCATCGCCGACGGTCCCCTCGCCATCACAAACACGCCGGCATCCTCGAACCTGTTCTATCGCCTGCGCCTGCTGGGCCCCT
>JAYTTC010000628.1:0-4043 GCA_043745255.1 Verrucomicrobiales bacterium | reverse complement strand
CGTGCTCACGGTCGTGCTCACCGTGGTTCTCGCGGTATGGGCGGGGTACGCGCTGAGCAAGACAACGTTTCCCGGACGACGCCTCTGGCTCGGGCTTTTCTCGATTGGAATGATCCTCCCGGTTCAGGCCACTCTGTTCCCGCTGATAGGTCTGTTGCAGCGTTTGGGTCTCCACGACAGTCTTTGGGCATTGGTTCTGGCCTACACATCTCAGAGTCTCCCGGCGGCCGTCTGGCTGCTCGCGGCGTACTTTCAATCCATTCCCGTGGATCTGGAGGAAGCGGCCCGAATCGATGGCGTGAGCACACTGCGCTTTTACGCGACGATCCTGCTTCCCATCGGCAAGCCCGGCGTGGCCACGGTGATTGTGATCACCTGTCTCAATACCTGGAACGAGTTTTTGCTCGCCATGCTTCTGATACTGGATCCGCTCAAAAAAACGCTTCCGGTGGGAATGATGGCCTTCGAAGCCGCGCACAATACATTCTATCCCGCGCTGCTCGCTGGCCTGACTCTGATCTCCGTGCCGACGCTGCTGGTGTACGCGTTGTTCAACCGACACGTGATGCGCGGCATGGTGGCCGGGGCTGTGAAATGATCCTATTCTCTCATGCAACGAACGAACCCCAGCTCGCGCGACCGATCTCCAAAGTTCTGGGGAGTGGTCGAAGGATTCTACGGCCGACCCTGGACCTGCGAGCAACGCAGTGAGCTGTGTGACTGGATGGGTCATTCCGGACTGAACAGTTACCTCTACTCACCCAAGGACGATACCAAGCATCGCCTCTATTGGTATGCTCCTTACACTCGAGCAGAGGAACGCGATCTCGCTCGTTTGATCGAGCAATGTCAGCGTCATGGGGTACGATTTATCTATGGCTTGGCCCCGGGATTTCGGGCGGATTTCACCCAGCAGGTGATGGAGCGTCATCTCCGTCGCAAGATGGATCAGTTGGTCTCGCTGGGATGCCGCAGCTTCGCTCTTCTCTTCGATGACATTCCTCCCAAAGGCTCCGTGGAGAATCTGAAACGATACGGGTCTTGGGCGGGAGCGCATATCACCTGGACGCACAGCGTTCGCGAACGGCTCTTTGCCACCCATCCTGAGGTGCAGCTCCTTTTTTGCCCCACGCCCTACTGCGGAGCGATGTCGGGTGCAGTGCGGAAGAACGAGTATCTGCTGGAGGTGGGCGAGTGTTTGAGCGCCGATGTGGAGGTATTCTGGACCGGACGCGACATCGTCTCTGAGAGGATCACTGTCGCGGAGATACGAGAACTGGCCGACGTGATTCGGCGGCGTCCGGTGCTGTGGGACAATCTTTACGCGAACGACTACGATCTGCGTCGATTGTACCTGGGTCCGTATGCGGGACGTGACCTTGCTCTCCGATCGGAGGTGCGGGGAATCCTGATCAATCCGAACTGCGATTACCGCGCCAACTTCGCTCCCTTTCGCGCCTTCGCGGGCTATGTGAGCGCGCGACGGTCCTGGGATTCTCGAGCCGATCATCGACGAGCCTTGGAGGAATGGCTGCCTAGTTTCGAGGATCGCGCGGGGGCTTCTCCTACCGTCGAAGAACTGGAGTTTCTCACCGATTGCTTGCATCTTCCGTATTCTTGCGGGGCGGGTGCGAAGGGATTTGTGGAGGACGCGGCTTCGCTATTGCTCGCCACGGGAACGAAGCGCGCGACGCTGCGTCGTCGCTTCGATCGGGTTGGAGATCTCTTGGTTCGGTGGCAGAGCCGAATCACGGAACTGGAAGATCGGGATCTCTCCTACACGCTCTATCGTTTTGTCTGGGATCTCAAGGAGGAGGTGGATTTGTTACAGCGGTTCCTCAAGTGGCAAGAGCAGCCCGGTCGATCGCGTTCTCCGTTTCGTTCTTTGTTTCACCAGCCTGGGACCTATCGCGGCGGTTTGGCAGCGCAGTTGCAGCGACTGTTGAAAGCCGACGCGGACGGTTCCTTCAAGGTCGCGCAGCGTCCATCTGGGTTGCGATCATGAGCGACTTAATTTCACCGTCGGGTTCCCTGCGTATGCGCGACTATCAACGCGCGGACGAGGCGGCAGCCTATGAGGTCTGTCTCAAGACTGGCGATGCGGGAAGCGATGCCACCGCTCAGTATGGCGATCCTCTCGCGCTGGGAAATATCTACGTGGGGCCCTATCTCGAATTCGAACGTTCGCTGGCTTTGGTGTTGGAAGACGAGAAGGGGGTTTGCGGGTACTGTCTCGGAGCGTTGAACACGCCGGACTTTTTTCGGCGTTACCTCCATGAGTGGCTGCCTCCCTTGCGCGTCCGACATCGGGCACCAACCGGGGATCCGACTCGGTGGACTCAGGATCAGCGACTCTACCACGAGTTGCATCATCCGGATCTGTTCTATCCACAGCCGATAGAGCTCTATCCTTCTCATCTCCACATCGACCTGGTCCAGCGGGCACAGGGCGGGGGATGGGGGCAAAAGATGGTGGAGTCTCTCCTAGGTCGGATGCGGGACCAGGGTTCCAGAGGAGTGCACCTCGGGATGTGGGCAAGGAACGAGCGCGCCTACGGGTTCTATCGCAAGCTCGGGTTCGAGGAGTTGGTGCGAGTTGGCGATCCTGTGCAGGGAAGCGTCTACCTCGGCCTGCGTCTGAACCGAGGCTGATCCATGACCGCCTTTCGTGCTTCGATTTCGTCTGTTCTGGCGCTGCTCTGGGTTGCACCCCTCTTCTCAGGTTGCTCCAACTGCGGCTACTTTGGGCAAGCGCTGAGCGGACATCTCTCGATCGTTCGTCGCCAGCATCCGATCGCCGCACTGCTGGACGATCCGTCCACCCCGGCGGGGTTGCGTCAGTCGCTCCAGCGGGTCCTTATTCTGCGCGACTACGCCTCTCAGCAGCTCGCGCTGCCCGTCGACGGCCATTACACCCGCTACGCGGAACTCGATCGGCGTTTCGTGGTTTGGAATGTGCACGCGGCACCGGAGTTTTCGCTCAAGGCCAGGACTTGGTGGTATCCCTGGGTCGGACGGTTGAAATACCGCGGCTATTTTTCTGAAGCGAACGCGCTCAGGCTCGCGGACCAATTGTCGTCATGCGGTCAGGATGCCTACGTGGGCGGCGTGGAAGCGTACTCTACCCTGGGATGGTTTCGAGATCCGGTGCTGAACACATTCATTCATCATTCGACGGGTGAGTTGGCGGAAATTTTGTTTCACGAACTGGCTCATCAGCGGGTTTTCGTCGGCGGGGATACCGATTTCAACGAAGCGTTTGCGACGGCTGTGGCTCAAGAAGGAACTCGACGATGGCTCCGTGAGACGGGTCGCGTGGAGGAGTTGGATCGCTACCAGCGAGGGCTGGCCCAGGAGAGAGAGTTCGTCGCGGTGGTTCAATCTGCCCGCCAGAAGCTCGATCGGATCTTCGAGACTCGCGCACCGCACGGCATCCGCAAATTGCCCCCTGAAGAATTGGGAGTTCTGCGAGTGGAGAAGGAGCGAGTGATGACTCAGCTTCGGCAGGACCATGAAACGCTGAGGCTTCGGTGGGGTGGAAAGTCGCAGTATGAACGATGGTTCGCGAGGCCCATCAACAACGCCCAATTAAATACGGTGGCGACCTACTACGATCTGGTGCCTGGATTCGAACGCTTGATGCAGCAGGAGGGCGGTGACCTGCCTCGGTTTTACGGAGCGGTGAAGCGATTGGGGAGGCTTGGCAAGGATCAGCGTCGAATTCACCTGATGGAGCCCTGACGCGGTTTCCCGCTTCTGTAGTGTCGTCCGTCTCCGACGATCGGGGCGGGGGATGGGCCGATACGGCCCACACTACAGAACTGCAGCCCGGCTTCTGTAGCGTCGTCCGTACCGGACGATCCGGCCGGGGGATGGGCCGATACGGCCCACACTACAGAACTGCAGTCCGGCTTCTGTAGAGTCGTTCGTATCGTACGATCGGGGCGGGGGATGGGCCGATACGGCCCACACTACAGAACTGCAGTCCGGCTTCTGTAGTGTCGTTCGTATCGAACGATCCGGCGAGGGGGATGGGATTGGCC
>JAYTTC010000627.1:0-4045 GCA_043745255.1 Verrucomicrobiales bacterium | reverse complement strand
AGGTACAACAACGTTCCGATGAAACCTATCGCAGACCAAGGGGTGCCTGCGTCACGTGGATTAAGAGTGGGACTATTTTATCTCTTTAACCCAGCTCCGGGGACTCATGAACTGATTTTGGAACGAAACGTAGGACAGGGAAGTACGCTGGATTACACCGTTGGGCTTTATACTGGAGTTAAACAAACAGGGCTCCCGGACGCAATCGCTTTCGGCGGGATTGAAGGTTTGGTGCACTCCGCTTCAATCTCGACTAAGTCCGACCGTTCCTGGATCATCGGCGCAACCTACTCGGACAAACCGTTCTCCTCTTTTGGGCCGGGCATTGCATTGCGTGAAAAATCTCCTGATCAACATCATCTGTTCGATTCAAACGGCACGGTACCTAGCGGCTTTCATGCCCTGTCCTGGACTCTCTCAGAAAGCCAGTCTTCCGGTTTTATATTGGCATCTTTCCTACCCCTCTTCCACGATCTAGGCTTCTTGGCACAGCCCCGTGACCAAACCGCTTTAGTTCGTTCCACTGTCTCGTTCTCAGTTAACCCAGCGGGATTACCTCCGTATTCATACCAATGGTACTTTAACGGCACAAATAGTCCTATCGCCGGTCAGACGAACGCTTTGCTGGTCCTCACCAATATCTCCTCCGTCAGCGAGGGCCTGTATTCTGTATCCCTGTCGAACGATTCGGAACTAGCCCTGAGTTCAAGTGCGGCACTCACCGTCCTTGACCCGGCCACCTCAGATCTGTCGAAGGACTCCGATGGCGACGGAAAGACCGACTTCTCCGAGATCTTCACTTCCGGGACCAACCCGCTGAGCAGGGACTCCGACAATGATGGGATGCCAGATGACTGGGAGATGGCCAACGGTCTGGATCCGAGAGTGAACGACGCCGATGGCGACTTGGATCAAGACGGTTTGACCAACTTACAGGAATACACCTTGTGGACCACCAACCACCTTCAACGGCCTGACCGATCCGACTCGCTCGGTGACGGGGTCACCGATTACGAACGGAGGACCGGCGGCCAGAACAATCGTTTCTATTACGACCGCAACGATCGGCTCATCGGTGCGGAATACGACAACGGCCTGTCCATCGCCTACGTCTATGACGGCAACGACAACCTGGTCCGGCAAGTCCACCTCTCTCGTGACGCGGAAACGAACCGTCTACCCGTGCTCTGGCGTTTTCTGAATGGCCTCACGAATGGCACCCCCGCGGACGCCACCTATGGCGACGCAGACGGCGATGGCTGGTCGAACTGGCAGGAGTGGAAGGCGGGCAGCAAACCGACCGACAGGTTTTCGACCCCCCAGCTGCTCAGCAACCCGGGAACAAGCATCGCCAGCCTTGCGCTGCCATTCATAGCCACCAACTTTGTCGTGGGCGTTGGGCAGTTGGATGGAGGTGGGGCTCAGGAGATTGTGGTTGGAGCGGACGGCGATCCGGGGACAAACTCCAATTATTTGCTGATACTCACGCAAGTAGCCGATGGATGGTCCACTCAACGGCTAGATGTCGGGTCGTTCGGGATCACCTCCATCGCCGTGGGGCAGCCGACTAACCGGCCCGCCGCGGGAATCTACGTCGGACTCCGAGGAACCAACGGAAGCGGATTGGTTATGGAGTTCATGCGCAACGGTGGGGATTGGCAGTCGAACTCGGTCGCGCTCTCGAGAGATGAAGCCGCGCATGTCGGAGGCATTCGCCAGAACGGTGACTTGCTTGCCAACCTCGCGACAAACGGTCTGTCCGGGGCGCTTTGGAGCCTGACGTTTTCAAATGGATTGTGGAATCCGTCGTTGATGAGCAGCAATACATCGCACCGTGGAATTCCTGACCACGGTTTAGTTTCTTCGCGGATAGTCCGTGACGCCAGCATCCGATTGCTGGACGCGGGCGTCGTCGAATCGGTCGGGGGAGGTTTCGAGGTCACCAAGGAAGATGCGCTACTACCGGGCAATTCTATTCAGAGAAGCGGATCGGGAAAGTGGTATTTTAGTACCCCGTCTCCAATGACTTGGCAAGCGGCGCAAGCCTATTGCGCATCATATCATTGTGCCCTCACACTACCAACGACTGATGCCGAAGATGGTTGGCTTAACACTCATTATCCAGTCGAGAAGTGGCTAGGCCTATACTTCAAGCCAGCTTTCGAACACCCCATCGGTGACCAAGATCCAAGATGGTATCCATACTATGCGGATGGGAGTCCATCGACGTTGTTCAGTTACGTTGCGAACTACGCTCGTTACGACGGATACGCCCGTTGGGCCGATGCGCCGCAGCTTCCAAACACAAGAGGATCCACGGTGTTTGAGAGGCAATTCCAGGATGGTAATTATTACTGGCTAACTGGCGGCGGAGAGCGATTCGGTGTTGCCGAGGTCACCAATGTCAGCCTGTTTACGAATCGTTGGGTTATCGAACAACCCGGCTTCAAGCAACTCGGAGGGAAATACTCGATTGCAAAGGTCGGACGGATTCGGGAGGGAGGGGGCAACCTCCCGTCAATCCTTTTAAGTGTCGTCGATGATAATGGCGCAAACCCGGGTGCGATTGATTCATCCGACGAAATTGTTCTCGTTGAGTATCCGATATCTGGAAATGACGTGTCCACTTTGTCTTTTGTAAGAAACCCCATTAAGACCGGAGCGCTTGCCTCGAGCACCGCGCTCGCTGCGGTTGATTTTCTCGGCACGGGCGTGGATTACGCATTCACCGCTGAACCATCGGGTGAAATCTATTCGTGGTCCGTCCGGAATGCTGGCGATCCGCTGGAGCGTAAGTTGTTCTCGGCCGATTACTCCGGAAGGGCGTGGCACGCTCTGGCCGGAGTAGGGATGGCAGCGGGCGGCGAGGGGCTGGCCGGCTTGATGGTGGACCCCACGAATGCAAACGCTTGCAACGTCATCTTCTGGCCGCCACAGGCGGTGTTGTTGCCACCCGAATTGGCAGTCATCGAGACCGCACCCGCCACGGTGGTTATTCCGTCATCCAGCCCTTTGAGCAGTTTCGCGTCGGTTGCCGTGCGTCTTTGGGATGCCGAAGGAAACTCGGCCACACCTCAACTTCAGTTTCAACTCCCCGGATCGACCACCTGGCAGTTTGCCAAGTTGGAACCGACTTCTCCGCTGCCGCTGACCACGAAGCCAAGCGGCGAGAACCACACCCTTGTATGGAATGCTGTAGGCGATCTGGGCGCAGGCGTGACCACCAACGTCCTGCTTCGTGCCCGCGCCTCCGATGTTTCGTTGATGGGGGATTGGTCCATGGGGACGCCATTTCATTTGGCTACGACGGTCAATCCCGACAGCGACGGGGACGGCCTGCCAGATCAATGGGAACGGGACAATTTTGGGAACCTTTCGCAAACGGGTGAGGGCGATCCGGACGGTGACGGTTTGGACAACCGCGCTGAATATCTGGCCGGTACGAACCCCAAAGATGCCGCCAAGAATCTCAGCTTGTCGGTCATACTCAACGACCAGGGACTTCTCCTGCGATGGAACGCCAAGCCGGTTGTCCCGTTCGTGCTGGAATCGACCGATGAGATCGACGGTGTCCTGGTCTGGAATCGTGTCCTCGCTGACCCGGTTTCACCGCAGATCATCCCGCCGCCCACTGCCAACCGTTATTTCCGGCTGCGCCTTCAACCCTGACAAGGGATTTGATGGGTGGGGTCGAATCATTCGTCCTTTGCATAAAAAAACCTCTCCGCGAGGGAAGAGGTCGTGTTTGGTCAGGTGTCCTCCTTCAGCGCGTAGGGGAACAACGTGATGTCTGCCGCGAGCAGATGCTCGGGCTGAGGCTTGGCCTCTGGCAGGTCCAAGCGCCGGACGAACGTTCGGCGCGTGAGCCGCTGGACGAGATCGTCCGCGCTGGTGCGTCCTGCTTCATCGGCGTCGAGTAGCACGACGATCCGTGGCGGGAACGGGGTGCGACCGACCTTCGGCCGGGTGAGCCGCACCGGCGCGATGACGCTCTGCTGGTCGCTCGACAAGCTCGGGCCGCTCGCCCGCAGCGCGGAGGATTGCG
>JAYTTC010000626.1:0-4048 GCA_043745255.1 Verrucomicrobiales bacterium | reverse complement strand
GTATAAAGCCAGCAAGCGGGGGGGCATGCAAGAGGAATTTAGTTCCGGATCTCGTTCGTTTTTAGAGAGTCGGACCCAGGATCCACGGCGCAAATTCTTCGTCACCCAATCCGGAGAGCTCACTCTTGGTTCGCTCGCCGCTCGCCATGCTCAGCACTCTCTCGAAGATCTCACGTCCTACCGATTCCACAGTGCCGGTCCCGTCGAGAATAGTGCCTGCATTGAGGTCCATGTCCTCTTCCTGGTGATGGTAGAGCAGGGTGTTGCTGGCAACCTTGAGACACGGTGTCGGTTTGCATCCGTAGGCGCTGCCGCGACCGGTGGTGAAAACCGCGACGTTGCATCCGCCTGCAACCAGTCCCGTCATGCTCACCGGATCGTACCCCGGGGTATCCATGAAACAAAATCCGCTCGACGTGATGGGTTCGGCGTAGCGATAGACAGCGGAGAGCGGGGCATGTCCTCCCTTGGCTATCGCTCCAAGACTTTTTTCATAGATGGTGGTCAGGCCACCTTGGCGGTTTCCGAACGAGGGATTGTTGTCGATGGTAGTGCCGTGATGGGAGACATGCTCTTCCCACCATCGGACGGTTGAAAGCAGTTTTGCGCTCACCTCGCTAGAAACTGCGCGATGAGCGAGCAGATGCTCCGCGCCATAAATTTCAGGGGTCTCAGCCAGAACCGAAGTGCCTCCTTGACGGACCAGTTCATCTGAAGCCCAGCCCAGCGCCGGATTGGCTGTGCAGCCGCTGTTCCCATCCGATCCACCGCAGTTCAAAGCCATCACCAGTTTGGATGCCGGCTGGCTGCTTCTGCGGTGGTTGTTTGCGATCGGTAGCAGCGTTCGAACGGCTGCGATTCCGGCATTGACAGTCTTCCGCACTCCACCCGTCTGTTGGATATTCAGCAGAGTCGGAGGCAGCTCGCCGGATCGAAGTCGGTCGAGTCGCTGATTGCTGACCAGCGAGCTGATCTGATTCACCTCGCAGCCCAGCCCGATCAGGAGGTAACCGCCGATATTGGGATGGCGGGCGATCCCTGCGAGCACGCGTTGCAGGAGTTGTGTCGGCTCGCCCGGATCAATCGCGCATCCGCTCTTGTGGGTGAAAGCCAACACTCCGTCCACGTTTGGAAAGTCGCGCTGCAGTTCCGTGTTTCGAAATGCTTCAGCCACATATCGCGAAACCGAGGCCGAGCAATTCACGCTGGAAATCACGGCCAGAAAATTTCGAGTGCCAACCTGACCGCTCGCTCGGATAAACCCTTGGAATCGGCGATCAGAATCCTTCTCATGCCATGGGAGTCGTTCTGGGGTGTGAGGCCCCTGCGCGTGGGGAGGAGGCTCTCCGGCGATGAGATTGTGACTGTGAACGTGATCACCGGTCGCGATGTTTTGTGATGCCCGTCCGATAAACTGCCCGTACTTGATGACCCGCTCGCCGAGAGCGATCGGCCGGACCGCCACTTTGTGGCCGGCCGGAATATTGTTCCGGACCAGAGTCGTGGTTCCGGCGGGTCCCTCCAATTCCGTGCCGGCGAGGATAGGACGCTTTAGAACCGCAACAGAATCCTGATCGTCGAGCAGCGTGGCGTAGGCTTTGAGTGGGATCATGTGATGAAGGGGAGGCGGCCCGCTATTGCCCATCGGCCATGACGCTCACTAGCTCATCGCCCTCGCACTCAACCGTGACCACAAAGGGACGACAGCAGACTTCACAGTCTGTGGTGAATCGCTGAGAGCCCGCGGAGGCGTCGAGAACCAGCGTGTTCTCCTGACCGCAGAACGGGCACAGCAGGGTCTCGCTGTTTTGCATTGGGTGAATGAACCGCATCTCGAGCGCGAAGGCAAAGAGGATTTCATAACCGTCCTGACCTGCCCGTTCTGACTTAGGTATCTCTGTTCTTGCTTTCGGCCGGGGCACTCACTATCAAGGACTCATCCACCATGCAAAGCACGTTCCGCAGTTGGGGTTGTGTGCTGTACACAAGATGGCTGAAGAGTGATATCCGATCACTCAGCGGTCATTGGTACGACGGTGGAAGGATCGGTTCTGTCCGCCGTTCCGCAGGTCTCAACCCGAACCCCGACGCATCCCCGCGACGGCCACTCAACTGAAGCTACCAATGAAACTCCCTCTTTCCATTCTACGCCTCCAATCCTGTCTGGCACTGGCAGTCTTGCTCCTCCCCGGAATCCGAAGCGGCGCTCAGCCGGCCATTCTGTGGGAGGCTTACAACGACCATATTCCAACGGCCGGAGTGACGAGCCCGAACGCTACGGGATACAACATGAACAAGCCCGGGGATGATGCACCGCTCCGCGATTTCGCCACCGGGGAAGATCTCGCCGCCTTCCTCGGTGTCACCACCGAAGGCAATCAGGGCGATACCTTCGGGGCGAATGCAAAAGTAGACCCTGGCACTCCGGCCTATAAGCTTTTCAACGGCAAGGTGGATATTGGAAATGATGGCATTCCGGCACTTCGTGGCGCGTCTTTCAAAATTCTCCTGACCTTCGGAGGACTCGATCCTGCAAAACGGTATCGTTTCCGAGGGACCACCAGCCGGGGCGGCAGCTACAATGATCGATGGAGTGTTTACAGCATCACAAGAACGGACATTTACGTGCCCTCCCACGAGGATGGCAGTAAGAACCGGAACATCATCACCAAGGCGACCTTTCCTGCTGCGGAACTTGAGGTGAATCAGGTGGCGTTGAACAGCGGTGACAATAAGGCGGGTTCCTTAGTGGGATGGAATGATATCGCACCGAGCGCGGACGGCACATTCACCATCGAGGAACAGCAGTACGTGGGACATGCTCCCTTCGGCACACCTGCCAACGCGCCGTACGGCTACGGATTCAGCGCAATCTATCTGGCAGAGGTAGAAGCGACTGGAAATCTCCGGATTACCGCGAACCCCGCCACTCTCAAGGCGCCTGCGGGCAAGACCGCCACCTTCATCGTGTCGGCCGAGAGCACCTTGCCGATTACCTATCAGTGGCAGAGGCAAATCGGCGGGGCGGGTGACTTTCTCGACCTGATCGGAGCTACCAGCGCGAGCTACACGACCCCGTCACTCGTGGTTGCAGACGATGGTGCGGTCTATCGATGTCAGGTCACCAGTGCGGGAGATCACGCAACTACGGACGAGGCGACTCTCACCGTGGACGGCATCATCCCTACGCTCGCTTCGGTTTCTCCGAGCATCAATTTCAATGCAGTGTTCCTCACCTTCTCCGAGGCCATGCAGTTGGAGCCGTTAGCTCTTCCTGAGAACTACCAACTCAGCGGCGGGGTCACCCTCAGTGCGGTCGCGGTCCTGGATCCCACTACGGTCCGACTGGTCACCAGCTCGCTGGCTCCAGCCACGAAATACACCGTCACGGTCAAGGGCGTCTCCGACTTGGCAGGTAATCCGGTGCAGGCCAACTCCACGGCTGATTTCACCTCCTACTCCCTAGTCAAGGGCGTTGCTGGAATGGAGGCATGGACCAGTCTCCTCGGGGGCGGAGTGGCTGACTTACGCAATTACGTCAAGTATCCTGCGGAGCCCGACGTCGACTACTCGATCACGAGTTTGGATTCCTTGGAGGTCTACCCTGACGGGGCCAATAATGCCTACGGCGGCCGTCTCCGGGCCTGGCTTACGCCTGCCGAAGGCGGGGAATACGAGTTTTTCCTCAGCGCGGACGATGCTGGGGAATTCCGCCTTAGCATGGAGGATACATTCGACAATATCGACAGTCCGGACTTCACACCCGATGCGGTGGATACCACCGCTGGCGACGGATTCCAGGAGACCGGAAGTCCCGCCACTTCCGCTGTCCTCACGCTCGAAGCCGGACATGCCTATCCTATTCAGGTGCTCTGGAAGGAGACCAACGGGAACGACTATGGTCGGCTGGCCTGGCGTTTGGTTGGAGATCCGACTCCGGCCTCAGACCTGCAGCCCATCTCGGGCCAAATCCTCTCCTATTACGGAGCGGCTGCTCGCTTGAGCACGATCGCACTAAAGGATGGTAAAGTGATCGTCGAATGGACTG
>JAYTTC010000625.1:0-4049 GCA_043745255.1 Verrucomicrobiales bacterium | reverse complement strand
ACACGCCGGGATATACCGGCCCCATGGGCGCTTTCTGCGATTACGTCCTTCACACCCCTGCGGACGACCTCCTCCTCGGAGCCACCGACTTCGTGCTCGCCACCATCGGCAATCAAGACAATGACCCCACCAAGTTGGCCGAGCAGTCTTCCTACTGGATCGCCCGAAAACTCGGGCTGCCCTACAATTACCGCCGATTCATGGTGATGTGGTTCAACGGACTTAAACGGGCGTCCGCACTCTACGAAGATACCCAGCAGCCGAACGGAGATCTTATAAATGAGTACTACAGTAACGACAGCGTGGGTCGGTTGCACAAGATCGAGGATTGGTTTGAGTTTAATGACGGAGGCGATGACAAGAGCGGCAATATCGATGCCACGCTTGAGAACTTCACTTCGATCGATGGAAAGAAAGCGGCCCGGTATCGGGTATGCTGGCGTCCTCGATCGGTAGGCTCGGGGGAAAACCCGAATGATTTTAGCGATTTGTTCAAAGCGGTGGATGCGTTGAACTCAACGGTAACCGATGTCTACAACCAGGCGGTTCCTGAGATCATCAACGTGGAGCAATGGATGCGAGTGAGTGCGCTGGAGCACATCGTCGGTAACTGGGATTCCTACGGGTATCGACGCGGCAAGAACATGTTCGCCTACAAACCTTCCCGCGGCCGGTTTGAGCTTCTCATGTGGGACATCGACTTCGATCTCGGCTCCGGAGGGGACGGCACAGGTCAGGATATTTTTGATATTACCGAACCGGTGCTGGCGCGGCTTTTCGGCAACCCGGTCTTCCGTCGCACCTATCTCCGCATCATGCAGGAAGCGGTCGATGGGCCGTTGCGCGCTGAGAATTTCGGGCCGACGATTGATGCGAAATCCAAAGCGCTGCTGGACAATGGAGCGCAACCCTCCTCAGTCAGCGGCATCAAGCAGTTCGTGGCCGCGCGGCGTGATTTTCTAATCTCGGTCATCCCCAAAACCAACTTCGTGGTCTATGGACCGTCGGTGATTCAAACCAATGTGAATTCCATCACTCTCACCGGTGCCGCGCCGGTTTCGGTGGAGTTTATCACCGTCAACGGCATTCGTTATCCGCTCACCTGGACAACGAGCAGCAAGCCAATCTTCTGGTCCCTGCGTCTTCCGCTTGCGGCCGGGGTCAACGACCTCACCGTGCAGGCATTCGACAAAAACGGAAACGCCATCGTCGGAGCTACCAAACAACTGCAAGTGGTCTTCAATGGTCAGATCCAGGATCCGGTCAGCGCGCTGGTCCTTTCTGAGATTTCCTACTCTCCGACGGATCCCGACGCAGGGTATATCGAGATCTACAATCGCTCCACGACCACCACCTTTGAGCTCACCGGATGGCGCCTCTCCGGTGTTGGATTCGATTTCCCGTCCGGTGTTTCCATCGCTCCGGGGCAATATCGTGTGGTGGCCAAGGATATCTTCGGTTTCGGAACCAAGTTTGGATTCAGCGTTCCTGTGATCGGTCAATTCACTGGCAATCTCGACCCCCAGGGTCAAACGATCGCTCTTCTTCGCCCTAGTAGTGATCCCTCGGGTTACTCGATCGTGGATCGAGTTCGTTACGATGCAGCGGCTCCCTGGTTGAGCACGCCGGTGACCGACGGTGCCGCCCTTCAACTGCTCGATGCTTCGCAGGATAACAGCCGCGTGAGCAATTGGTCGAACGATGGCGACGGCTGGCGATTCGTGAGCCTCACCGGCAACGCCGGCGGAAGCAACTTGTTCGTCTATCTCACGGCTCCTGGGGATGTCTACATTGACAACCTTTCGCTCGTCGCGGGAAATCAGGCGGGCGTGGGTCAGAACCTGATCGCCAACGGTGACTTCGAGCTGCCCCTGGCAGGGACCTTCCGAGTGCCCACCAATCATGTCGCCACCACGCTCAGCACGGATGTCGTCTACGCCGGCAAGTCCAGCTTGCACTTGATCGGCAACGGCGTCGGAGCGACGACGCTCAACGCATCGCTCGCACAAACAAATGTCCCCGTAACCGCCAATGGAAGTTATACCCTGAGCTACTGGATGCGTTACGGTCAGGATCAGGACCAGAACCTGATCGTTCGGTTGAATCCTGGAAATCTCCTTTCATCGACGCAGTCTGTGGCGCGGGTGTTGGGAACCCCCGGCAGAGCGAATAGTCAGAGTGTTTCGGTGCATCCGTATCCAGACCTCTGGCTGAACGAAGTGGGGCCTTATAACGATCAGGGACCCACGGATGGTCGGGCTGAGCATGAACCCTGGGTCGAGCTCTACAACAGCGGCACAGCAGCCTTGTCATTGCAGGGTTATTATCTGTCGGACTCCTACACCAATCTCCTCAGCTGGGCTTTCCCTGCGGACGCTCAGATTCTTCCGGGCGAGTTCAAGCTCATCTGGCTCGACGCGGATGCGGAAGACAGTACCGCGTCCGAACTGCATGCCTCATTCCGCTTGCAGCCCACCCTCGGATCGGTGGCGTTTTCACGCGTTGTCGACGGCAAACCTGAGGTGATCGATTATTTGAACTACGAGGGAATACGGCCCGATGAAACCTATGGATCGGTTCCCGATGGTCAGCCGTTCAATCGGCAGGTGATGTCCTTCGCCACTCCCCATGCCGCGAACAATGGCGCTTCACGTCCGTTGGATGTGCGAATCAACGAATGGATGGCCAGCAACGCCGGATTCATCCTCGATCACTCCGTGGAACCTCCCTCTGCCGACGATTGGTTCGAGCTCTATAACCCCGGGCGCAACGATGCAGATCTGGGCGGCTATTACCTCACCGACAACACGACCAACAAAACGCAGTTCAAGATCCCGAGCGGGACGCTGATTCCTGCGGGAGGCTATTTGCTGGTGTGGGCCGACGGAACCCCGTTGCAAAACTCGACCAACTCGCCGGATCTTCATGTGAACTTTCAGTTGTCGAAATCGGGAGAGGAGATTGGGCTGTTTGCTGCGGATGGGACGGCTATCGATGCTGTGAGCTTCAAGTCCCAAACCAATAACATCAGTCAAGGTCGTCTGCCGGATGGCGGTAGCTCTATCGTTTTCTTCGATCAGCCTACCCCGCGATCGGCGAACAAGCTCAGCGGCAACAACACCCCTCCGACACTCGCGAAGATTGGGAACCGGGTGGTGGATGAACGAACCCGCTTGGTGGTGCCGCTCTCCGCGACCGACGCCGAGGAGGGCTCGGATCAGCTGATTTATAGTTTGGGTTCCGGAGCCCCAGTCGGAGCCACCCTCACTCCCCACGGCCTGTTTGTCTGGCGTCCCAGTGAAGCGCAGGGGCCAGGATCTTTCTCGGTGACTTTCCTGGTGAACGACAACGGGACTCCAAGCCTGCAAGCGTCCGAGACCATCACTATTGTGGTGCGCGAGGTCAATCAGCCGCCGATCTTTCTCGATCCTCGGCCGCGGTATGTGAAAGCAGGAGAACTCCTGACCTTCGCTACTGCGGTGGACAAGGACCTTCCTGCGCAATCCGTGGGATTCCATTTTGGTTCGTTGGCCCCTGCGGGCGCGACGATTGATCCCACCACGGGGATCTTCAGCTGGACTCCGACCCAGGCTCAAGCGCCGGGTCGGTACGCAGTTCTGATCGAGGCTACCGATAACGGTGCCCCGAATCTCACCGCGAGTTTTACCTATGACCTCCAGGTCTTCGCAGCTGATGCCACGGTGATCGCACTCACCGCGAGTCTGGAGTTTCAGGGGGTGGTCATCCGATGGGCCTCCGTGACAGGAGATCGATTCCAGGTGGAGTCCGCAGCCTCCCTGGGCGATGCCTGGACGCCTTTTGGAGATGTGCTCGTGGCGACGGGAACGTCGATGACGGTGCAGCGTGCTCCGACTGCCCCGAGCCAATTCTATCGTGTTCGGAAGCTCTAAGAAGCCAGACCGCAGCGCAGTTCTGTAGTGTGGGCCGTATCGGCCCATCCCCGCCCGGATCGTCCGATACGGACGACACTACAGTAGACGGACTGGAGTTCTGTAGCGTGGGCCGTATCGGCCCATCCCCGCCCGGAT
>JAYTTC010000624.1:0-4052 GCA_043745255.1 Verrucomicrobiales bacterium | reverse complement strand
TGTCCACGACGGCAACCAGTCCTTCCTTTCCAAAATCATCGCCCTGCTGTCCACCCGGTTTGGTGAAGGAGAGAAAGCGCGTCACATAAAGTTTGGTGCTGTCCTGTGTGACTGCCAGGCCGCGTGGTTGGAAATGGCGGGATCGGTCGGGATCGTTGGCAAGACTGTTTCGAAGGTCCACATGACCCAGCAATGTCTGCTGCGTCGCATCGATTACCGTAATGCTGTCCTGTCCGCTGTTGGCAACGAACACGCGCAATCCATCGGGCGAGCAAACCACGTCCCAGGGCTCGGTCCCGGTGGCGATGTTGGTGATCACAGTGGCGCTGAAACTCCCCCAGGCCGGATCGGTAATTTGGATGACGCTGACGGAATTACCCGCCGCGTTGGCCACGTAGGCATATTGGCCGTCGGGGGTGAGCGCGATGCTCTGGGGTTCGTCTCCCACAGGGATTTTCGCGAGTCGCGTGTTGGTGTCCGGTCGGATGACACTGACGCTGTCATTGGCGGGGTTGACCACCCAGATCAGGCGATCGTTGCGCGAGATCGCAATCGGATTGGATGAAGTGGGCCTGCCCCAAACTTGAGCCACGGTGGTGATCGCGCCGACATGGAGCAGGGCCAGGATGACGGGAACGGACCCCAGCGCAAAGGGAAGGATCGGACGACGCCACGCGGGTTCAGGAGGGAGGTTGGAGGTTTTCATACTTTCTGAGCGTTTTCTTGAGTTTGATCACTCGCGGTGCCGCATTCAGGGCGCCGCCCATAGAACACTCCGGCAACCGGACCGTGCTCCTTACAGGCAAATTCGAAAATAAATAAACGTCAGAGAACTCCTAACGGGAAGGGCCGTCGGGATCGATTGACAAGTTCGCTAGGCAGAGCACCTCGCAGATATAACGTTTTTCGCCAGGGATCTCCTCTGGATTCGCTACCGTGCGAGCAACCTCTGCGGTAATAAATTCTCCGTAACGGCCTCGCAGGCGATTCGCTGCGGTTGTCACGGCTCCCGGGGTCATGTGAAGTGCGCGGGCGACCGCAGCGTAATCTCCAGCATCGGTTTGGTCGGTAAGGAAGGGCCTAAGCTGCTTAAAGAGCGGTTCTTTGCCCTGGCGGCGGTATTCCTCGTGAAGGTGGTGGATGGCCTGTTCCTGAATATCGAGTGCCCAACGCCGCTCGAAGAGTTTCTCCGGCGAAAGGTTATCCGCGGGCTCGAGCGCGTAGCGCTCCTCTCCGATAGTCTCGTCGAGAGAGATGCAGATCGCTCCCCCACCCCGTTTCTTGGCCTGCTCGAAATCTTTGCGATTCGCCATGAAGTAGTTCAGCGAACCCAGCAGAAAGGAGCGAAACTTCCCTTTCGTTCGATCTGCCGAACCGAGAAGGTTCCTCTCGAGGATGTGGGAGAAGAATCCCTGGGCAAGATCCTTGGCATCGGCGTCGGAATGTCCCTTCCGTCGGATGTAAGCGTAGATGGGATACCAATAGGCTCCGCAGAGACGATTCAATGCGTCCGAGGCAGCGGTCGAACCTTCTCCTCCGACTGCCGCCACGATATCTGTCCAGCGCGTGGGTGGAAACCATCTCGCATTCTGGGCTCCCTCTACTGGTTCGTCCGCAGGCATGTTTGAATGAATCAGGCTTTGATCACACCACGAGAAAACACTCTACCGGCTCAACCGATGAATTCAAAGACGAGAAATCTCGAGAAGAGCGAGGTGCATCGCAGCGGCCGAAACGTATCGTCGGCTCACCTCCGCGTCACAGGCTTTGCACGCAATTCCATGCAACTCGAGAACAAGACCGTAGTCGGGCTGGCTGACCAATCGAGTGGAGAGTTCAGGCATCTGGTCGGGCAGCTTTGCTGTCAGGGCCACGTAGAGAATTCGACCGAGGCTGAAGACATCGGCGGCGGCGGTGCCAGGTCCTTCGGGTGCCAGGTATCCCTCGGTGCCAATGCGACTCGCAGCACCCTCGGAAGAGAGACTCGTGACCAGATCGATGTCGGCGAGTTTGGGATGACCATTCACGAAAATGATGTTGGCAGGTTTGATGTCTCGATGAATGAGTTGATGCTGATGGAGTCCTTCCACCGCTACCACGAGAGCGAGCATGAATTCCAGACATTCCAAGGGTGGGATGGCTCCGCGCTGCCTAAGGTCGCTGGCCAAGGTCCTGGGGGCGTAGGTCAGAGGATCAATCTGCTGACCTGTCTTCTGATCATCTCCCGCTTCCATGATGTAGAAGAAGGCTTCGATGTCATCATTCCGCCCCACGTGCAGAATATGAACAAAACCTTGGCGCGACCTGGAGATAGGCATGAAGTGCTCGATGCCGCGAAAGGCTCGTTCATACGGAACCTCCGTTCCAAAGCGATCGCGGTACACTACCTTCACGGCGTGGTAAAGCCCGACCGCATTGCGCGCGATCCACACCTGTCCGTAGGCTCCTTCACCAATGCAGCGAATAAGAGTGTGGTCGGGGATCTTCAATCGAGCGGGTTGAACTGCCGCCACCACCGCAGCCTCGCTCAAGGCGCGTTTCCCGGAGGAAGTGGTTCCCACCGGAGCCCGGTCGACACTCGCGGGGTTGGTGAGCAACCGGAAGGCCAGAGCGCAAGGCAACTGCGCGAGAGTGACGATCAGCCAAGCGAACCAGAGTCGTGAGGTCAGCAGCAAGACGACTGCCGTCGTCGCGAGAAGAATCATCACCAGCAGCGAGAGCCAAAGGGCGGTGCGCAGACGGATCCGTTGGAAGCCAAGTCCTAGGAGGGACCCGGTCAGGAGGAAGATTCCGATTTCAGCAGGGGCTGTCATGCGACGCAGCCAGTCCTCATGCACCAGGTTGGCGTAGGCAATCGCGGCAATCTCGACACCCAGGGTGAAGCGGCTATCCCATTTCGTGAAGGGCGTGCCAAACACGTCGGCGATCTCGCCGCGCAACAACGTCTCCGGTTTACCGCCGATGAACACGGCTTTGTCGGTAAAAAATCCCAGCTCCCTCGTTTCCGCGTTGGTATACGTCATCGAGGTAGCTTCAAAGGGACGAGAGGATCCGTAGTAATTGAGCCAGCGGATCTCCGCCAAACGTCGCTCCGGGTTCCGCGTCACAGCGGCCCCTGCCACCGTCGCGGCGGCCCAATCCAGACTGGGTTCCTGGTCGTCGCCGGCATCGTATCGTCGGCCCACTCGATCGGAGTTCAGTCGAACCTTTGAAGTGCCCCAGGCCGCGGCATTGGTTTCGAACAGCGCAAGAGGCGGAACGAGGGTGTAGCCGAGAGGCATTCCAAGCACCGGCACTCGATCTCCGGCGAGCACGACGCGACCGTTTCCACGGATGGCTCCTGCCAGCTCGTCATCCGCCGCTGGGTCTCCCGACTGAGTCATGGTGACATCGAATACCACCACCTTAGGTCGGTCCTGGCTTAACCGATTCAGCAACCGGGCGTGGACGGAACGCGGCCAGGGTTGTCCAGGTTTCTGCCTGTAATCCTGCATCGCCTGCTCATCCATATGGATGAGGACAGGATCAGAGTAGCCAGGGTGGGGAAGACACAGCTGGAGGAGATCGTAGCTCCAATGCACCAACGGGAGACCGAGAGGCAGAGCCATCAACGCCCAACCCACTAGGACCGTAGCGACTGCCGCTCGAGGCCCTCTGTTTCGATGCACGTCGCGTAGTCCCATGGCAATTGGCAGAACGTCCACAGTGAGAACTCGGCCAGGGGAATTGCAAAATAAAATTTCTCTACCGATTGAGAACCTACGGATGGGCACCCTGGCGAGACGCGTTCTAAGTCCGACCGCCAGCTAGAAACTGAACCGCAGGCTCGCGACCACTGTACGGTTGCGCGGCAACTCTGCGGTCAAATTAAGTGGGTTCAATCGATAGCCCTGGTCGGTCACGTTCAAGAGGCCCAGCCTGAGTTCCGCTCGTCGATTGTGAAAGCGATACCCGGCAAACAGGTTGAGCTGCCAGAAGGTGTCGCCGGGAAGAGCGGGCTGATAACCGTAGTTCATCTGCGACGACATCACCGATTCGAGCCGTCCGAAACA
>JAYTTC010000623.1:0-4056 GCA_043745255.1 Verrucomicrobiales bacterium | reverse complement strand
GGTGCAGATTCGCGATATCAACGGCGATGGCTATCCGGATATTTATGTGTGCAATGATTTCCAAACTCCCGATCGTCTTTGGCTCAACGATGGGAAGGGCCGTTTTCATGCCTTAGAGCGACTCGCATTGCGGAACATGAGTAACGCGTCGATGGGGGTGGATTTCGCGGATATCGATCGAGACGGCCGACTCGACTTCATCACCGTGGAGATGTTGAGCAGGAACCACGCTCACTATCTGCAACAAAGCAGTCCACTGCGTCCTGTGGTGCGCCTTCCGGGGAAAAACGCTGCCCCGGAGGACATGGCACGCAACGCACTGTATTGGAATCGAGGCGATGGTACGTACGCGGAGATCGGTTACTTCGCGGGGGTGACTGCCTCCGATTGGTCGTGGACCCCAATCTTTCTGGATGTGGATTTGGATGGGTACGAGGATTTGTTGATATCCAACGGACACATGCACGATGTGAATTTCCGTGATATTTCCGAGGCCGCGAAAGCTGATCCCAGTCGAACGCTGCCAGAAACACGCAAGAATCTTGAGCGATATCCAAAACTCGAACCGCCAAAATGCGCCTTCCGCAACCGAGGAAATTTAACCTTCGAAGACGTCAGCGATCGATGGGGATTTAATTCGACCCGTATCGCACAGGGTGCGTGTCTGCTCGATCTGGATCACGACGGAGATCTCGATGTGGTGATGAATGCGGCCAACAGTGAACCCTTGATCTACCGAAATAACGCCGCCGCCCCGCGCCTCTGCGTTCGCCTGAAGGGTGCCAATCAAAACGCGCGGGGGATCGGTGCGCGCATCTCGCTGAGTGGGAGAAATCTGCTCACCCAGACGCAGGAGATGCTCTGCGGGGGGCGCTATCTCTCCGGCGATGATGCGGTTCGCACATTCGCGACTAGGGCTGTGGTGGAAGGACTTCAGATCAGCGTGATCTGGCGGAGTGGTCGACGGAGCGTGGTCGAAAATGCGTCCCCTGGATACGTGTATGAGGTCGACGAAGCGGGAGCTGTCGCAGAGGGAGTGCTTAAGACCGTCTCGATAGCCCAGGGCTCAACCTGGTTCGAGGACGCCAGCGCGCGGGTTGGACATCAGCATCAGGAGTCATTGTTCGATGACTTTGCCGTGCAGCCCTTGCTCCCGCGTCGGATGAGCCAGCTGGGACCCGGCGTGATCTGCACCGATCTGACCGGGGATGGTCACGACGATCTCGCCATCGGTTCTGGCCAAGGCGGCACGATTGCAGTGTTGGCGGGAGACGGAAGAGGGGGGTTTTCGCCGGTGTTCACTAACGGCCCTGTGATGGCAGACGACTCGCAGGGCATGGTGACTGGGATGGGACCTGATGGATCCAGCGTTCTGCTGGTCAGCGTAGCCAATTATCAGGCTCGGGACGCCGCTCGGAGCGCAGTGATGAGCCTGTCCCTGAAAAATCCGATTTCTCTCAGCGGCCCAACTATTCCTACACTCGCTCGAGGCGCTAGTCCGGGGGCGCTAGCTCTTGCAGATATTGACGGTGACGGAGATCTGGATCTGTTTGTCGGAGGACAATTCCTGGCGGGTCGATATCCGGAGCCCGTGGCTTCGGCGATCTATCGCAATGACTCGGGACAGTTTGTTTTGGATGTCAGGAACGAACGGGTGATGAAGGGATTGGGAATGGTCACGGGCGCGCTTTGGACCGATCTCGACAACGATGGATATCCGGAATTGGTGGTGGGATGTGATTGGGGACCGGTGCGCATTTTTCACAACGATCACGGGACACTTCTCGAGATCACACACGAGCTTCAGTTGGATCGCTACACCGGATGGTGGAGCGGTGTCGCCGCAGGCGATTTTGATGGGGACGGTCGAATCGATTTGGTGGTCGGCAATTGGGGTCTCAACGGTCGCGAGCGCGTCTGGGCTCCTCTGCCGTATCACGTCTACTTCGGCGATTTCTCCGAAGCGAAGAGCGTTCAAGTGATCGAGGCTTTTTTTGATACCTCGCTCAATAAGATCGTTCCGATGCGAGATTTGGCATTGTTGCGAACGGCAATTCCCGAACTGCGCGATCGGATTCCGAATCATGAGGCCTATGCCAAGATGTCCGTCGCGGAGGTCCTTGGCTCGAGCGCGTCGCACGCAGCCGAGTTGGAGGTGAATACTCTCGATAGCATGGTTTTTTTAAACAGGGGCAAACACTTTGATGCGCAGCCGCTCCCCCGCGAAGCCCAGTGGGCCCCGGTCTTCGGGGTTTCGGTAGCCGACTTCGATGGCGACGGGGCCGAGGACGTTTTCCTAGCACAAAACTGCTTCACCGTTCGGGGTGAGGACACGCGATTAGACTCAGGAAGGAGCCAGATGCTCCGCGGTGATGGCAAGGGAGGTTTCGCGTCGATTGCGGGACAGGTGAGCGGACTTATCGTATACGGGGAACAGCGAGGATCGGCCGTCGGCGACGTAAACGAGGATGGCCGAACGGATTTGGTGGTCACCGAGAACGGCGGTCCCACTCACCTATTCCTAAACCGGACCGCTCGTCCGGGACTTCGGATTCGCCTCGAAGGACCGGCCCAGAATCCGAGAGGCATCGGGGCCACTGTGCGCTTGCGGTCGGGCGGTCATTTCGGACCCGCTCGGGAGCTGCATGCCGGCTCGGGTTACTGGTCGCAGGATAGCAGCGTGATGGTAATGAGTCTGGAAGAGATCCCGTCGAGTGTCTGGGTGCGTTGGCCGGGAGGGAGGGAGAATTCAACGGCGGTAACGTCTGGCGCTCGGGAGATCGTGGTGAAGTATTCAGCCCCGTAACTTGCCAACTCCTTGCGGATCGCCCGCACCTGCCCGGCACTCTGCGTGCATGCGAGCCCCCTCGCTCTCACCACGCATCGAAGTTCAGGGTCGGGTTGGTTTTGCCTGACCGGCACGCTGAGCGAGGATCGCTTGCACGCGTTGGAGACCTTTGCGGGCAGGTTCCATCCCGGGGTTCTCCTTCAGCACTGCGTCGAGCTCCTTCCGTGCTTCCTCATACTGTCCAGTGGAGAGATAGGCGTTCCCCAGATTGTAACGTGCCTCGTAGTTGCGCGGATTGAGTTGAACGGCCGCTTGGAAATAGGGAATGGCTTCGAGCAGCTTCGACTGCAGGGCGAATACTTTCCCGATGTTATTTTGAGCGCCCGAGTTTTCCGGCTGGCTCTCCAGGGCTTTCTTGAAATGCATCAGCCCGGCTTCGAACTCCTTCTTGCCCACCAGAAGGTTGCCTAAGTTATTATGCGCCTCCGCGTAACCGGGGACCCATTTGAGGCATTCTTCATAGTGATGGATAGCTTCCTCTCGAAGGCCCAATCGTGAATACGCGTAGCCCAGATTAAACTGGGCTTCTTCGTCCTGAGGATTTGTTTGGATCAACTTCTTGAACTCCTCCACCGCACCCGCGAAATCCCCCCGGGCCGCGGCATCGAAACCGGCTTTGTGCAGTGTTGCGGAAGGGTCCTCCGTGGCATCAAGACTGAAAGTTTTGGTAGCGGAGTTTGTCGGGGCCTTGGAGAGACTAGCACCTGCGGAGGCCGAGGACGGAGCTCGATTGGAAGTCGCGGTATCCTGCGTCTTTGGGGATTGTTCTGATCCCGAAGGATGGCAGCCCGAAAGCACCGCGAACGCCCAGACTCCGGCAAGTCGGAGTGAACAGAGCGATCGGGTCGTTCCTTTGAGATTCATGCGGTTCAAAAAGTAATCGCTTGATTCTCAAATGCAAATCTTCGCTCCCTAGTTGTAGGGGAAAGTTCGGGGGAAAAATGGACTTATTCCCTACTTCACGCGATTGGCAGGATCCACCCTTACTCTACGGTGACGTCGGTCCTGGTTGGATCCAAGACGCCAAGGGGGTGCGACGAGAGGGGATTGCAGGCCGTCGCCTGGCGGTGACTGCTCCCCAAAAACCATCGGCGAAGTGTGCTGCCACCTGAAGCGGTACACTTCGCCGATCTTCTTTCGGCTCTTTTTTCCGAAGGATAAAAGAGCCTATGCACTGATGGTTTCCTTGAAGAGGGAGCGGGGATGGG
>JAYTTC010000622.1:0-4057 GCA_043745255.1 Verrucomicrobiales bacterium | reverse complement strand
ACTCGATGTTTCGTCGAGGACGTCAGATCAACCGCGATAGCGCCAGTGCCCCCATCGCGAAAGAGTGGGAACACCTGCGACCGCAAGTCGCAGAACATATTGTGCGTTTTAGTGCCTTGAAAAAGCCGCTGCAACTGTCTCGCGGCCCGGTTCATGCACTGGTAATGGTTGATGGCAGCCTCCAAGTCAAGAAACTGATAATTGTCCACGGGGAAAAGGCTGGTCTCCTCGATCGGAGTCCTTTCGAGGGAGATTGTTCCGTTCCGCCACGAGTATAGGTCTATCAGGGGCTCGATGGCACCAGATACATTCCCCCGATCCAATGCCTCTCGAATGTCGCACTCCAGTAGCCCGGCCTTCAGCTGACCAGCAAGTAATGGATTTCGCCGAACGATAGCCTCTTCGAGTCGGCTCAGCGAGTCCGTTGCCTGACCCGCAACAGGACTCCTCATGTTCCTTCTCCGGCTAATGGGGGATGTTTCCCCTGAACTCGCTACGTCGTCCACCTCACGTTCTGCCAATCGATCTCTCCGGAAAACGTGAGCCATTCGGTGCGGCTGATCCCCATCAATGTGTAATTCGAGCGTATCAACGCGCAGAACACCCGTATGCGTACCGCACTTGTGCGCACTGTTCATGAGGTAAAGCCTACACTTAGAGAAGTTCCACCAATCAGGAGCGTGTCCATGGACACGCTCTCCCACATTCAGAGGATGTTGATTATCTGTGCATGACCATCGAAGCCTGTTATCCGGATCGATGGTCATTGTCACAACTCCGTCTGTCCATCGACCGAGTATCGCCTTCTTCGCGGCATTCTGGTATGCTTTGTCCATGGGCAGTAAACTGAGTGCGCCCAGATGGCAAGTCACCGACTGATGCGGTCTCTCAAAGTCCCAAAAAGTCCCCGCGTCGATCGTTTGCTCCATCTCGACCGCATTTCTATGCATCTCGGTAGGAATGTTGGAATGGCTTGCATCGCGCCATATGAGGTCCCGGGCCTCTGCGTATTCCAAGCGTTTTTCCAGATCGTCATGGGTTAGATGATGATCCAGGACCATCCGGTGCCCGCGCACCGCACTCACTAACCAAAGCTCGAAATAGTTTTTCTGCCTCTCGATAAAAAGTTCAATTGGTCGGCCGTCGTGAATGGGGATCACAACTGATCTCATACATAGAGCCTACTTTTACGGTGTTACAATTACAAGATATGGCGTGCCAGGAGTAATCCTTTCCAGCTGGTAGCAGGCCGAGATAATCCCTCCTTGAATAGAATTCTGGAGCCAAGGAACCGCCGCGACGCTCGGTGGAAGACCCGGAGGGCGACCGGACGCAAAGGGATATTCATCCCAACTCTGGGCAAGTCCCGCCGGTCCCAAACCTGCGGTGCCAGCTTTCCGATTCGCGGTCGCAACTGCTGGCGGCACCCGCGTGAGAACTGCTGGAAACCCACTGGCCTGAGCTGTGGCAACATGATCGGCTACAGCCGGAATTATCGATCTGTCGGAATTATCGATCTTGACGTGGGCACAACCTTAAGATTACGCAGAAGCTGACCGGTTTGTCTCAGAATGTCCTTGGCCTCTTTGACTAACTGTCGAACCGACGTTCTAAAGGCTGATAGCGCAGATTGGGCTGCTTCTGCTACAGAACCTCCGGTAGCCACAGCGTCGTTCCACGCAGCTTGCGCTATTGTTCCCCGCGATTGAGCGTTTACAATCGCAACACCCGAAAGTGTAAGCCCCGCGGTGATCAGGGTTATCTGGCAAACTGTCAATTGGCCCACTAGGCTTTGCGAGCCATCGTGGCAGCTCGGGTCCACGTTGTTGACTGGATCAGCGGAGGCGAAAAGGTATTTGTGGAGAGACAGTGGATCGCCACCACCTCCGAAAGCAAAACCCGCCGCCCCTCGATCAGGCTTACCACCCCGCGCACGTAATCCAGGATCAGAGGAGGCCAGGGCAGCGGGTCGGTCAAGGCAGCTTGCCCAAGGGCAGGAGTCTTACGCCTCCGCCCATTGAGCGCGCACTTCTTCACCTTGCCCTCGGGCTGCCGGTAGTAATCGACGCTGCGCAGAGTGGATTGCTGCTTGCGATGGGCCTCCCGGCATCCAAAGGGACACCCCAGATCACAGCGCCCGGCATTGCGGGGGTCGGTGAGAAAAAAGATCCCGCAGTGCCAGCAGCGGGTCTGGCACTGTCTCAACTCAGGCTTGGATCCGACCACCGATCGCAGCACCACGTAATACGAGAGGACCAACCCGACGATCGCTCCGTCGCGATACCAGTTCGGGTCGAATCGAAAATGTTCCGCGATCAGGGTTGAAAAAACCAAGGCTCTGGCAATGAACATTGAACTTTGCGGCGCAAAGCACCCTTGTCCTATCGCAACGGCCCTCGGCCGTCGAGGTGGGACAAGGGATTTTCTTTTGCCAAGCCCCTCCTTGGAAAGGGAATCCCCCCTCCCACTTCACTCGGGTGGGTCACTTCTCGTGAGCACACCTGGGTCACTTTGGGTGAGCGCTAACGGGGGCCATCGCGTATATGCAGAAACGGTGGACGGAGCTGACCCAGTTTTTGCGGATCCCCGGTGCCCCAATTGATAACAACGAGGCCGAAAGAATTTTAAGGAGGTGCATCCTGCATCGGAAAAACAGTCTGCACAATAGGACGAATCGGGGAGCCAGGGTGGGCGACCTCTTCATGAGTCTGGTGGAGACCTGTCGCGCCAACGGGGTCAATCGCTTCAACTACATGATGGCCGTGGTCCGCAACGCCGCGGCAGCAAAAACAGATCCGGGGCGGTGGATGCCCTGGAACTTTCAAATCGCCCTCGCCGAACAGACCGCACCGGCCGGCTGAGGCTCGCGCCCTCAGCGGGTGGCGCAAAAATCCCGTCGGAATCCCAATCCAGGCGCTTTTCGCGCTTACGCACCCCTGCCGCAAGGACACAGTTCGTCCGCCAAGCAGAACAACTCATAGATATCACTTTCCCGATCCCCGATATGAACACAGTCACGGGGGTCGCCGACAAGCGCCGTGGCTTGGCGCAAGTTCTACAGCCAGCGGATGCTCTCCTTCTCTGCGATCGGCACCCGGGTCGGGTTGATCTTCCTCTTCAAGGCAGTGCAGCCTTTAAATTGTTTACGGGTCCAAAATTTGATGGCTGCCAGTCCCAGCGGCAACCCGTCCAGGGTGATAGCCAGACTGCTGTGCATGAGCAGGCCACGTACGTGAAATGTTTCAGGCGTCCATCCTTGTCCTTGCCGCAGGAGGGTCTGCCAAGGAGTCCGATCTTGGAATCCTTCTCCCGCTGAAAGGAAAACTCACAGGTATCATGGAGCATCAGAATCTTTTGGCCGGCATGGGACAGCCGACCACGGGTGGCTTGAAAATGTCCCGCCATGATCTGATCTTCACTTACCTCTTCGTTGGAGAAAAACCGGTACGCTGCCTTCGTGTTGGCCCAATCCTGACAGGCATACGGAACACTTTGACCGATTCCATGAGATAGCATCCCCAGCAGTTTGCCAAACCTCTTGGCCAGCCGTACATCGCCAAAATTGCAGCCTCCCACCTCGTGATCCATCCAAGTGTCGAGAGTGGGGGACTCGGCCTCCGCCAAACTCTTCGTCGTGGTCTTTTTGGTGTGCATCCCAAGCATTCACCACAACTGTCTTTATTTGTACATCCTATTCACAAAGAATGTTCCCGCCTCCCCCAAAACTTGTGGGTAATTGAAAGCCTGGCGTGACGCTTACATGGGATCGGCATTCAAAGCCTGACGACAGACGGCAGCGAGGCCATCGATCCCTTTTTGTTACGCACCTTTGCCGAAGCAACACGGATTCTTGAGGACGAAACGGCAGATGTAGTCAGCGTGTCCCCGGGACTACTAGGCGCAGGGAAGGATTCTGGTCTCTATCCATGCCTTGAAGCGGCATCCTTGCCGGGATCTCTACGGCGCCACTTCGGACAAATCTACGACGTCAAAAAAGTTCGCAACAGTGATGCGACTGGGTCTCGAGCGAATCCGGAGCTGACCTCGGAGATCCCGC
>JAYTTC010000621.1:0-4057 GCA_043745255.1 Verrucomicrobiales bacterium | reverse complement strand
CTTCAGGCAGGTGATGAACGGACCCGTCGGTGAGACTAGTCAGCAGCTCTAGTTCCAATTCGCCAGGTGGGCGAATTTTGCTGTCCATAAGATGGATTCTGATGACTTAAGCTAGGTCACACCTGCAGAAATCTCAACTCGATGTCCCCGGCTAGTGCATCGGTGTCTTGAGACAGGACAGTCAGGGGGAGAGCCCCGACTGAGCTGAGTGAAAGATGGCGAATCTCATCTCGAGCCCCTAGGTTGGGCCGAGTCCTGACCATGGTTTTACATCGGATGAACCCTCAGCATCGACTGGCTTCTGCGTTTGAGTGATTCTTTCACCAGTTCTATCCCTGCCCGCTCCACGCAACAGGCGATGGACTGGAGTTTGGTCTTGGTCAGCCAGGGCATCGAACCCGAGCTGCACGCGTCGATCGATGGCAGTCCCGCTGAGCTGCGAGTCTCGGTGCCTGAGTTCGAGCGGGCCCGACAGATTCTGGCGCAGTATGAGCGCGAAAATCGTCACCGACGTTGGCGCCAGCAGGTCACCAGAACGGGTCTCGTTTATGACTGGCAGAGCGTCGGTTGGGGCATCCTGCTCGGCGTCCTCTACCTGCTGAGCGTGCTTGATCATTCCCCACTTCGGGCTGCTGGCGAGTTTAACTCTGCCAGCGTTCGTGAAGGGGAGTGGTGGAGGGCGTTTACCGCGATCTGGCTGCACGTCGATTTGCGTCATCTTGCCTCAAATCTGACCACAGGACTGGTCTTTCTTGGCGTGGCAATGGCGGAATATGGAGCTGGGCCCGCGTTGGTGGGCATGACCCTTGCCGGTGCCGCAGCGAACGGGATCGGCCTCTGGTTTCGGCCAGGCCATTACTACGGGCTCGGTGCCTCAGGGGCGGTAATGGCGGCGCTGGGCATCATTGCGGTTCGCTCATTCCGAGTCCGGGAATGGCAGCATCACCCCTCAGCAACCGCCTGGCGCGGTCTGACGGCGGGAGTCTTTTTACTCATTCTCTTCGGGTTCAATCCGGATTCCGACGTGCTGGTACACAGCGCTGGATTCTTAATGGGAGCGATCTTCGGGCTATTGATGCGTCCGCTGATGGATCGACCGGCTCGGCAGCTGCGCTGGGATTTCGGCTGCAAGGTCCTGTTCATCCTGCTGGTCGCTGGCCCATGGTGGCGAGCGCTGCGATGAATCACGAGCGCGAGGGGAGTCCGAGAGGGAAGAAAAATGGTGGTAGGAACTGGATTCGAACCAGTGAAGGCGTAAGCCAGCAGATTTACAGTCTGCCCCCGTTGGCCACTTGGGTATCCTACCGACCTGTTCATCCCGTCGGGCGACGAACGGCGATATTAAGCCAAACCCTCGACCTGCTTGTCAATCGACCTGCACTAGAATCTCAGAACCGAGGTTGCGCGGTTGGCGAGCTCGAGCGCCGCATTGGGGAACAGTCCTAGATAGAGCATCCCAGCGATACATCCGCACAACACCCATCGGATCGGCCCAGTTACGGGCAGTTCGGAGAGATCCGCCGGCTTTCCCGACCAGTACATCGCTCGAATCACGCCAAAATAGTAGTAAATCGAAATGACGACTCCGACCAATGCCACTGCGATCAGCCAGTAGTAAGCGGAGCCCAGTGCGAGGACTGATTTCAAGAGCAGGAACTTTCCGAAGAAGCCGGCGAGGGGAGGGATGCCGGCCAGGGACACCATGGCCAAGGTCAGGGAGGAGGCGAGCAGAGGTGAGCGCTGATGCAATCCAGCCAGGGAACTGATGTCTTCCCCTTCAACGTGACGCAGCGCGACGGAGATCACGATGAACGCTGCGAGCACCGTGAAGAGGTACCCGCCAAGGTAATACAGCACCGCTGCGGATCCGCTCTGGCTCATGGCCGCGATGCCCAACATGAGGTACCCAGCATTTGCGATACTTGAGTAACCGAGCAAACGCTTGAGATTTCGCTGGGGGATGGCGCAGAGGTTTCCGTAAAGGATGGTCACAGCAGAAACCGCCATCAGCACCTTGGCGCAATGCGTCATGGTCTCATGGGGGAGAGCGCCAAAGAAGAATCGGAGCATGAGCACGAACCCGGCAGCTTTGGACCCCACCGCCAGGAACGCGGTCGCGGGAACGGGCGAGCCTTGATAGACATCCGGCGCCCAAATCTGGAGAGGGAACGCTGCAATCTTAAATGCGAGACCCGAAAACACTAGCAAGACCCCGATGAGAAAGAGCGTCGAGTGGACGAATGGTGCCGTCATTTGGCTGAGTGCTTCGAACTGCATGGTTCCAGAGGTGCCGAAGACCAAGGCGATGCCGTAGACCATCAATGCCGAGGAAAGAGCGCCCAGGATGAGGTACTTCATTCCCGCCTCCAGAGAGAGCACCTTGTTGCGTTGGAAACTGGTCAGCACATAGAAGGTGACCGTGATCAGCTCGATGGAGACAAAGAGCATCATGAAATCGTTGGCAGAGGCCGCGAACATCATTCCAGCGAGAGCGAACAACACCAGACTGTAGAATTCGCCGATGCCCGCCTTAATGCGATCCGCAAAGTCCGCAGACATCACCAGCACCACGAAGGCGGCGATAAGAAAGAACTGCTTGAAGAAGAGCGCCAGACCATCGAGGACATAGCTCTTGTTGAAAGCAAACTGCGGAGACGGCGTGGAAATCGTCAGGCTCCAAAGGAAGATCAACCCGACCACCGCAGCGGCCCCGTAGCCGAGCAAACGCTTCTTCTCGGGAGCAGTCCAAAGATCGAGCAGCAGGAAGAAAAGCCCGCTCACAAGCACCGCCAGTTCCAAACTCATCAGGGAGGCGTTCATCAAAAAATGATCAGAGATTCACAGCGAGTTTCTTGGGAACAGCCACCGGGACGGTCGGCTCAGCTTTGGACTTGCCGGGGTTCGCGAATCGCACGATTTTTTCTGCGCTCGGGCGAATCTGGTTGGTGAGCAATCCGGGAGCGATACCGAACAGCAGCAGCGTTCCGATCAGTAAGACGTAAGGCAGCCTCTGTGCACCGGTTGCGTCGGGCAGCTCAGCCCAGGCCTCAGGCATGGGACCGTGCAGCACGCCGCGGATGGCGCGAAGCATGTAGACGCCTCCAATGATGAGAGCTCCCCAGGCCGCACCCACGACGATCCATTGACCGGTAAATCCGCTCTTCCAAGACCCGAACAGAACCATCAACTCGCCGGCGAAGTTTGCAAAACCTGGGACGCCGCAGCCGGCCAGCAAGGCCATGACAAGGACCGCTCCAATGAACGGCACGCGCCGCAGCAGTCCTCCGAACTTGTCCATATCGAGGGTCCCGGTGTGCGCATAGAGATATCCGCTGAGCGCGAACGAAAGAGCGGCTAGGAGCCCGTGGGCGATCATCACCAGGACCGTTCCCGTGACGCCAACCAGGGTGAGGCTCGCGATTCCGAGGAAACAGAACCCCATGTGGGCCACGCTTGAGTTACCGATCAGCAGGTTCAAGTTCCGCTGACGCATCGCCACCCATCCACAGTAGAGCAGGTTCCCAAGGCAGAGCACCGCGAGAAAGGGCATCCATTGCCTCGCGCCGTCCGGAAGCATCGGCAGAGCGATGCGCAGCAATCCGTAGAGACCGAATTTCTTCAACACTCCCGCATGCAGCATGGCATTTGCGGTGGGTGCCGACGCGTAGCCAAGAGGTGCCCAGCTATGGAAAGGCCAGAGAGAAACGAGAATTCCGAAACCAAATAGAAGGAGCGCAAAAATGAAACTTTGCTCCCCCAGGGAGAGCGGAGTTTTTTGGAAGTGCGCGGTCATCTCTTGGATATCGAACGTCCCCGGCCCCTTGATGTAGAGAAGAATCAGCCCCACCAAAGCGACCAGGGCTCCTGCCGTCAGGTAGATCGTGATCTGATACGTGGCGTAGTTCTTCTGATCTCCTCGACCCCAAACGCCAATCATGATGAAGGTCGGCACGAGCGCTAGCTCATGGAAGAAGTATAGCAGGAAGATATCCTGCGACGCGAAGGCACCTAGGATGCCGCTGATCATCACCAGCAACAACACGTAGAACTCTTTTTC
>JAYTTC010000620.1:0-15406 GCA_043745255.1 Verrucomicrobiales bacterium | reverse complement strand
CCAACGCTGCTCGAGCAGACTCCCTGGGCTTATGTGGCATCGGTGGCGTTGCGATTTGTCCGGATGACGGTTGCGGTCGCGTTCCTTGAGGAATTGTTCATGCGCGGGTTTCTCTGGCGCTACCTGGCTCATCCGGATGGTGAATTTCAAAAGGTTCCGATCGGGGTCTGGAGTGTGAAGGGCATCTTGGGATCCATCCTTTTATTTACGGTGGGGCATTCGGTGCCGGACCTTGCCGCCTGCCTGATTTACGGAATCCTGATCAGTTGGCTGGCATGGAAAACGCGCAGTCTCGGGGCCTGCGTGCTCTGCCATGGAGTTTCCAATCTGGTGCTGGGGATCTACGTCATGCAGACGCGGCAGTGGGGATTCTGGTAAAGGAATCTTCAAAATGGGTTGGAATTTGCTGCGTTGCGTCTTCGCGCTTGCCAAGGGTGGGTGGAAAGGTAGAGAATCCACTTTCCACCACCAATAATTACATCATGCCATCCAAGAAAAAAATCAACGTTGCCATCGTCGGATTGGGTTTCGGAGCCGAGTTCATTCCGATTTACCAGCATCATCCCAACGCCAACCTGATGGCGATCTGCCAGCGTGATAAGAAAAAACTGGATGCCGTGGGAGATGCTTTTGGAATTGCGCATCGCTACACAGATTTTGCGGAATTATTGAAAAATCCGGAGGTCGAGGCCGTGCACATCAATTCCCCGATTCCGGATCATGGCTGGATGAGCATCGCCGCCCTTAAGGCGGGCAAGCACGTCAGTTGCACCGTGCCCATGGCCACGAGCATCGCCGAGTGTAAAGAAATCGTTGATCTGGTAAAAAAGACTGGTCTGAAATACACGATGGCCGAGACGGTCGTTTATGCGCGCGAGTATCTTTTCATGAAGGAACTGCTCGACACCGGCAAGCTTGGCAAACTTCAGTTCGTGCAAGCCAGCCACCAGCAGGACATGGACGGATGGCCCAATTACTGGCCCGGTCTCCCTCCCATGTGGTATGCCACGCATTGCGTGGGTCCGGTCGCTGGGTTGATCGGAAAGTCGGCTGAGTACGTGAGCTGCTTTGGAAGCGGAACCATCCGCAAGGATCTTGCGCGGCAGTATGGGTCGCCGTTCGCGGTGGAAACCGCGCACATCAAGTTCGCGGATACGGACGTCAACGCTCGGATCATCCGGAGTCTTTTTGACACGGCCCGCCAGTATCGCGAAAGCATCGACGTCTATGGCAGCTTAGCCTCAGTGGAATGGCCATTGATCGAACACCAACCCCTGGTTCTCCACACCGCCAAGTTGCCGGAGTCGAAGATTCCACGCCACGTGAAGACACCGGATTTCGCCAAGCGACTTCCCAAGGCGATCCAGAATTTTACGACGAGGGGGGTCTATGATCTCGGCAAAAAAACTCATCTCAGCTTCACCCAGGGCGCAGGCCATGGCGGATCGCATCCCCATCTGGTGCATGAATTCGTCAGCGCACTGGTGGAAGATCGGCAGCCGTTTCCCAACGCGACGCAATCGGCAAACTGGACCTGTGTCGGACTCTGCGCGCACGAGTCCGCGCTGAAGGGCGGAGCCATCGTGAAGCTTCCTGGATTCACCCTCGAGTGATCTGCGGGTTAACGATTCCAAAATAGAAGAATCCAATGGATCATGTGGCGGTTGGCATGCCGCAGCAGCGCTCACAGTCTCGTTGGAGTTCTCCTTGGATATTCCATGGACTCGGTGGAGCCAGCGCGCTCGCTTACGGAACGCTTGCCTGGTTGAATCGGGACGAGCATTCGCTCGGCCTGACCGCCTATTTCTCGCTTCTTGCCGCGGCATGGCTTGCTCTCGGAGCGGCGTGGGTGGCGTTGAGGCGAGTTGAAGGCTCGCGAGCCTGGGTGCCGATTCTTGGATGGGCGATCATGTTCCGCGTCACCGGATTGCTAGCCAATCCGATACTGGAAGATGATTACTACCGCTACCTGTGGGACGGCCGGCAATTTGCGGTCACGGGAAATCCCTACTCCACTTCGCCCAGCGAGCATTTCGCGGAGACTGGCCTGGGTGACCGGTTCGAATCGATTCTAGGCAACATCAACTACCCGCATCTTCCCACGATCTACGCTCCGGCCCTGCAGTATGCCTTCGTGCTGAGCTACTGGATCAGCCCCGGGGCGCTGTGGCCGCTGAAGTTGATCTTGATCACCGCGGATCTGCTCACAGCCGTTCTGCTCTGGAGACTCGGATGCTCCAAAACGCTCCTGCTCTACCTGTGGTGTCCGCTGCTCATCCAAGAGACTGCCTTCACCGCGCACCCCGATTCATTCGGCACCTGCTTCGCTGTCGCCGCAGTGCTAGCAGCCCGCCAATCCCGGCATTCCCGCGCGGCCTTCTGGCTTGGACTCGCGACAGGAACCAAGATCACCGGCGTCATCCTTGCGCCCTTTCTACTGAAGGGAAGCCCGCGACGCGCCTGGCTCACGCTGGGCTTGACCGTGGCCGTTCTCTACCTGCCGTTCTGGGCTCAAAAAAGCCTCGGTGACTGGCCCACGCTGATGCGCTTCGCCCGCGAATGGGAGTTCAACTCCGGTGGCTTTGGGATTCTTCAAGGGTTGCTTGGAAAAGAACTCGCCCCAAGCGTGGCGGTCGTCATGGTGGGAGTCGGACTCGGATGGCTTTGGTGGCGCGGAAGGGAATTCACCCTCACTCGACTCGACCTGATCTACGGTTGGTTCTTCGTCTGGGCGGCGGTGGTGCAGCCGTGGTACTTGCTCTGGCTGCTTCCGTGGGTGATCGTGAGACCGTCGTGGACCGGGTGGTGTTCGATGGTGGTGGTGAGCCTGAGCTACCTCACGCACATGAATCTGGGAGACGGCAACCTCGACCTATTCGGACACCCGGTCTGGGTGCGTTGGGTCGAATATGGAATCCTGCTCGTTACTCTGGGGATCGATGTGAGAAATCGATCTGTCAACCGTCGTCCTGAGGCTTTCTCCACAGCAGGACTCATGTCCGCTGGGGACAAGTCCGACAGGACGCCATAGCCAGGATCTCCTGAAGTCGAGCCATGGTGAAGGGTTTCTGCAAGAACGCTTCCGGGCGTTGCCCGTTGCCTTCCAAGACCGAATGAGCCTCGGTGAGCCCGCTCATCATGACAAATGGCAGTTCGGGACGAACATGCCGGACTTCCGCCATGACCGCCCATCCATCCACGTCTGGCATGGTCAGATCTGCGACCACCAGATCATAGGACGAGGGCTGTCGTACGAATCGCTGAAGTGCATCCTTCCCACCGTCTGCTTCCTCGACGCTAAAGCCGAGGGCCTCAATCATCTTAGCAGCCACCGAGCGAACCCCATGTTCATCGTCCACCAACAACACCTTTCCCCGAACGTCGCTGGGATTGTCCTGCTCGATGAGGGATTCTACGCCCTCGCTGGGAAGATTTGAGATAAGAGATGTCATCGGAAAAAATGCTTGGACCGAGGTGCCGTGGCTCAGGCTGCTCCGCACTCGGATGCAACCCCCGTGAGCGCGGACAATGTCCAACGCGATCTTGAGGCCTCGACCGTCGTGTCCCGGCTTGGTCGAGAAACCGACTTCAAACAGTCTGGATTGAGTCAGCGAGTCCATGCCGCGTCCTTCGTCGGCCACTTCAACAAAAAGAGAATCTCCCCCAACCCCGACAACGCCGGACTGCACGGCGTCAAAGAGCTCCGGCTCGATCTGGCACCGGCCGGTGGAGATGTGGATTGCGCCAGACTGCCTCGACAGCGCCTCGATGGAATTCGCAACCAGATGACGGAGCAGTTCCTGGAGGCGGGATCCGTCGGCAGAGATCCGCGGAAGGTCTGAGGCCAGGTGCCACCGAAGGTGCCCCGACTCAGCAGCCGAGCAGAGACGATCGCGCGCGGCGAAGAAAATGGAGTTTAAATCAAGCGATGCCGCTGTCCGATCCTTGATGGAAGCGGGGGAGGTCGGCTGCTCACACTCGTGGAGCGAGTGAAAGAGCTGATCGATCCCTCCGCCCGGATGTCGAACACAAGTGACCGTTACGGCCATGCGGAGAGCTGAGCCGCACGCATGGAGGATCCGCTTTTCCATTTGATAGGAATCGGATGCACTCGAGAGAAGCTGATTGAAGAGAGCCACCTCGGCGTCACGGTCCTCTGGATGAGTCAGAGCCAGCCAGGTCGTTTGTCGAAGTTCGGACTCCGTGTAACCTAGCAACTGGCAGAGCGGCTGATTCAACCAAACCCATCCGCGGAGCGGAGCGGTGATCGCCGCCGCGATCCCTGCGTTTGCGATGTGCTGCCGCCAGTTCATCGCCTCGAGGGCCACTTGAGTCGGAGGGGGGGTGGGAGAGGAGAGCGATAGGGAACCCGGTGCGAGCAGCACCGAGAGGCAGACCGCCTGCTCGCCGGAATCCGCCAAGATCGGCTGGCTGAGTGCGTGCACGACCCGCACCGATCCGTCGGCAAGCACAAGTTGGAGATCGATTTCTAATCGCTCACGGCGCGCGAGGACCGCGCCGACATGGCGATGAAACCGGCTCCGATCTCCCTCGGCAAGATGCGTGAAAAACGGGCGGTGGACCAATCGCGCTCGGTCGCCTGCCAAAAGGTCGGCCGCAGCGAGGTTCAGCTCTTGAACGAGGTGACGAGAGTCGAAGATGAAGCAGGGAACCGGAGCCAGGTCGAATATCTCGAAGTAGCGCGCACGCGCGTGCTGAGTCTCGGCCTGAGTTTCACGGAGTTCCTGGTTCTCCATCTGCAAGGCGATCCGATCCGCTTGAAGCTCCTGATGCGCTTTAGACGGAAGCGGCACGAGCGCCCTAGAGTCCGAAGCGGGGGCTACAGCATGGATATCTCTAACGTTTGCGGGGGTGATGAGAAACTTGAGGCCATCCAATCCCGACTGATCTGAGGAGCGGCTGCTCATAAAGTCGTCACCAAAGTTCGGTGTTTGTTTCTGAACCCATCCATGAACACAGAGGCCACGAACAACAGGACAAACGACTTTTTGGGCCGGGGGGGGATGCTAATCACTCAAAGCCGTTTGTCATGGGAAATGTTCGCGACAAGAGAAATATTTGAGAAGCCTATCCCTCTCAGCCTTCCGTGACGCCGCGCAAGATGGCAAAGAAATCAGTGGCCTCACCGGCGGTTACCGGTTTTTTGTTCTTCGCAGAACTCCATTCCACCAGCTCCTCTGGCAGTTCCTTGAGAAACGGCGAAGGCTGACACGGCAAGACTTGCCCGTATTTCTTCCGACCGCTGCAATGACTGATGCCAAGGGTGATTTGAGCGCGGGTGATGGCCACGTAAAAGAGACGGCGCTCCTCGTCCATCGTGCCTTCCAGCTTCGACCGCGAGTGGGGAAGCAGACCATCTTCCAGCCCCACGATGAAGACATGGGGAAACTCCAATCCCTTACAGCTATGCATGGTAATGAGCGTGACTTGATCCCCGGTCTCTTCTTTCTCGTTGGCTCGATCGCCATCCAGTGTGATCTCGTCGAGAAAATCGGCAAGGCGAGTGCGCGGCGAGGTTGTGGGCCCGGAGCCGCCGTCCAGCATCGCCATCAAGTCCTTCAGGTTGCGAACCCGGTTGTCCGCAATTTCCTGGTTCTTCTCCGAACGACGTAGCTCATCAAGATAGCCGGTCTCGCTCATCAACTGATCTGCCCAGGTTTGCAGCAGCAGAGGTTGAGAGTCCTCGAGCTGGGTTTGAAAGCGAGTGATCAGATTCACGAACTCTTGGATGGCCTCCCGTGTGCGAGGGAGGAACATGTCCAGGACATCCGTGTGCCTCATCACCGCAAAAACCGAGGCGGTCCTTTCCTGACTGGCGGCAAGAAGACGTTCCATTGTGACGTCACTCAATCCGCGCGCCGGCACATTTGCGATCCGAAGCAGGCTGATGTCGTCATGAGGGTTGGCCAGGGTTTTGAGGTAGGCCAGGAAGTCGCGCACCTCGCGGCGATCGAAATAACTCTGGCCACCGATCAAGTGATAGCGCACTCCCGCCTGACGCAAGGCGGTCTCCAGCGGACGCGATTGAAGATTGGTACGAAACAGAATCGCCTGCTCGCCCCAGGGTATCCGGCGTCCGACGCGATTATACTCGATCTCCTCCACCACCGACTTGGCTTCCTCCTCATCGCTCGGATGGGTGCAGAGCTGGATGAGCGTCCCCTTCCCCTTGTCCGACCATAGATTTTTCTCCCGGCGGCGGGCATTTTTCCGAATCACCGCATTCGCCGCGTTCAGGATGGTGCTGGTGGAACGGTAATTTTGCTCCAGTTTGACCACTTTCACTTTCGGAAAGTGCTTCTCGAGTTCCAGAAGATTCGCCGTCTCCGCGCCACGCCATCCATAGATGCTCTGATCGTCGTCGCCCACCACGCACAGGTTCTGGTGCTCGCCGGCCAGGTAATTGACCAGCCGGAACTGCGCGGCGTTGGTGTCTTGATACTCATCCACCATCACGAAGCGGTACTGCGTCCGACAGGCGGAGAGAGCTTCGGGGTGTTCCTCAAAGAGTCTCAGAGTGAGGAGAATCAGATCGTCGAAGTCCACGGCATTGGCCGCCCGGAGCGCCGACTCGTACTTTTTCCTGACATGCTCCGCCAGCGCGGCGACACTGGGATTCTCAAATGCCTTCGCGCGCGCTCCCCCATTGCGGAATTTGCTCAACATGGAGAGCACGGCGTTGGCATCGGTTTTTTCCCCTTTCACCGAGAGATGACTGAGGATCTTTTTCACGGCGCCGAGCTGGTCCGCCTGGTCGAAGATGACAAAGCCTTTCTTGTAGCCGAGGCGCTCGATGTGGACACGAAGAATTCGAACGCACAGGGAATGAAAAGTGCAGATGGTGGGCCGGTCCGGTTTTGATCCGTCGGCTTTCTTAGCGGGTTTTGGAAGCAGCTGAGCCACCCGCTGCTGCATCTCGCGCGCAGCCTTGTTGGTGAAGGTAACCGCGAGAATATTGCCGGGAGAAATCCCCTCTGAAACCATGTGCGCGATCCGCTGCGTGATCACTCGCGTCTTCCCGGTGCCGGCTCCCGCGAGGATCATCACCGGACCTCGAATGGTAAGCACCGCCTCGCGTTGCTGGGGATTGAGAGATCCAATACTGGTCATGCGCGGGCGGAGTGTAGAAACAGCCCACGCGAAGGCAAGCCGACGGAAAAGAAATGTCTCCGACCCGACCTATTTCCCCTCCGCTTCGCCTGCCTCCAAGCGTTTGACGTCCTCTTTTAGGAAGGCGACAACGTCTCGGAATTTCGGCTCGTTGGCTGGGTTCAGCTCAATGATCACCTCGTGGCCCTGAAGGCTGAGCTTGGAGCAGAGGAGTCGAGAGGAACGGGAGGCGGAGGGAGGAACGGGGATCCACTGTTCAGGAAAGTCCACAGCGTCACGGATCAACTTAAAATACTCATGCAGACCCAGATTTTCTATCAGTTCAGTGACTCGCTGATTGGGGTTCACAAGCTCGAACCGATGGGTCCCTTTCTGGAGGTTTTCCGGACCGAGCTCCTGCTCCAATCCGGCCAGCACGCCCAGAAACGAGCTATCCATGAGCTGACAGTCCCGAAGGTCGAGGGCAAAAAGCTGGATGTCCTGGGCGACCAACTCGCGGATTAGGCTGAGAAAATCCACCCCTAGTAGACAGTTCGCCCTTCCGCTGACCTTCACCCAGGCCACATCTCGGACGATCGCGTAATATTGACTGGTCGTCTGGTCACTCATCTCGTTGCAAAGCAGGTTCAGGCCGTTCGACGCCGAGGGCCTGCACCCGGCGCACCGCCTATAATATCCACCAAAGTCTGCTGAAGCACCAGTCGCCCTTCGAAGTCACTGAACATCAAGCGCTGATTGCACTTCAACAAGAGTTCCATCGCCCGGACCAGCTCGTCCAGAGTGTAATTTTGACAATGCTTCAGGGTCTTGCTCAGAACAAACGGATGCATGGCGGCAGGATTATAGCGCTTTTCTTCAGGAAGTCGCTCGGGGGGAATCCGCTGCAGCTGACTTGGGATACTGCGGGCATCGGAAGAAGGTTTGAGCCACTTCAGACGGAGCAGCTCCGCGACCACAATCATCGACCGCACCTTCGCCGTGAGACCGGCCAGAAGACCAAATTCGCTCTTCTTTTTGTCGAACTGCATCTCCCAAATTTCCTCGTCCAAACAGCGCAACGCCCGACCCAAGTTACGCTCAGCGAGTGCTTCCGCCATGGCAAAAGCCTTCGATTGTTTATTGCGGCTGACGACGGAATTCACGTCGAGGCGCGTGACCCCGCCACGACTTCCAACATAGAGCGATACCTTTTCCACCTCGGAGACCAGCTGACGGGGGTTTGGACCGACCGCCTCGAGCATGGCTGTCAGGGCCTCGTCATCGATACTCTTACCCCTCTCCTTCAGCCCCTGCCGAATCAATGACTCCGCGCGATGCCCCCAATCCTTGTCTTCGGACCAAGAAGCAAATTGTTGAACGTTGCCGATCTTCTCGAGCGTCTTGTAGAAGATGCGCCTTTTATCGATCTTGCCGGCGCTGATGATCAGGCGAACACCTCGCCACTCGAACTTGGCCAGCTCAGCCGCCAACTCCGCGAGGGCTTCGGTCACCGTCCCAGAGATCGAAGTGCGGTCATCCCCGAGGAAGTTGACATCCTGCCACCAGATCACCTTGCCCCCGCCGAAAAAGGGAAGCGTGTTGAGCGCCTCACGCAGCCGCCCCAGGGTCTTGAGCACTTCGGCTCCGTTCCCAACCTGGGCATCGATCAACTCATGATCCATTCCGCCCAGGTCCTGACACCCCTGAGTGTAAAGCGAGCGGGCACGATCCTTGACTGCGAAATCATCTTCGCCAAATAAGAGGGTCAGCGGCTTGGCAGGCTCGGAGGGCACGCGGCTTATTCTCCCTCCATCTGTCCGCCGTTTTCCTTGATCCGCTGCAACGTCTCCGACATGTCCTCGAGCTGGGCGAACAGCGCTGCAGCCACGAAAAGAGGGCGCTTCAAAGCCACCGCGAGGGCCAGGCAATCGCTAGGGCGGGAATCGATCTCCACCAACTTTCTCCCCAACTCGTTCTGCTCCTGCAGAATGAGGCGTGCGTAGTAGGTCGAGTTCTTCAACTCGGTAATGACCACTCGCTCAATGGTGATGGAAAAACCCCGAAGCAGGCTGAGTATTAGATCATGAGTCAGGGGACGGTCCTTGGGAGTGTCACGCAAGAACATCGCAATCACCTGCCCCATCATCTGCTCCACCTGGATGACGAACACTTTTTCCGCGTTGCCGATGAAGATGGCACAGCCGTTCGGAGTCTGAAAGAGCTCGCGAATGTCGACTGGAACCACGTCGTTGCTCATGTCCATACTTTAGGATCGAGCCCTGGAAAAACACAAGCTCGCGGAGGGGGTCTTTGCTCGCTTGATCCTCGTGGGCACTCCCCGGCATGATGGGCACCAATGGATTTCCGCAGCAAACTGCTTAGCAACGACTCGCTCAACTCGTGGCGCGAGATCCAACGACGTGCCGGTCGTCGCCTGGTGGTCACCAACGGCTGCTTTGATCTTCTCCACTTGGGTCACGTCACCTATCTGGAGCAGGCCAGAAACCAGGGCGACGTGCTCCTGGTGGGAGTCAATGGCGACAATGCGGTCCGCCAGCTCAAGGGTTCTCAGCGGCCTATCAACAGCGAAACCGATCGTGCATTGGTTCTCGCCGCGCTGGCCAGCGTCGATGCAGTGATCATTTTTCCGGAAACCACCGCCACTCGATTCCTCTCCGCTGCCCACCCTGATGTTTACGTTAAGGGAGGCGATTACACTCTCGAGACTCTAAATCAGGATGAACGCCGCGCAGTGCAGCAGGCCGGAGGAATCATTACACTCATCCCGTTTGTTCCTGGCAAATCCACCACTGCCACTTTGGCGAAGATCTCGACACTTTAAGTCTGATGTCTGATTCCATCCCAGCTCCCGATCCTCAGTCCCCAGCACTCGAGGGCACACCGACGAAACCGAAACGGCGCGCTCGCTATCAAGGAACACATCCGCGTCGATTCGATGAAAAGTACAAGGAATTCAATCCGGACAAATATCCCGCGACGGTAGCCAAGGTGCTGGCGTCGGGAAAAACTCCTGCGGGAATGCACCGTCCGGTGATGATGCAGGAGATACTGAGCGCGCTGGCACCCAAGCCCGGAGAGGTCGGGGTGGACTGCACGCTCGGCTACGGCGGACACACCGTAGAGCTTTGGAAGAGAATTCAACCCGAAGGAACGCTCTTCGTCTTTGATGTGGATCCCGTCGAGTTGCCTCGCACCGAGATTCGACTGCGGGAACTGCTGGCACCCACCGATCGCCTGATCGTGACTGCCGGCAACTTTGCAGGGCTTCCGCGCGCCCTGGCGTCACGAGCTGTCACCGGAATTGATTTTCTGCTCGCAGACCTGGGTGTCTCCTCCATGCAGCTGGACGATCCAACCCGTGGGTTCTCATTCAAGAAGACCGGGCCCCTCGATTTGAGGATGAACCCGAACCGCGGCCAGTCCGCCGCCGCGCTCCTGCGGACCCTCGAGGAGTCCAAGCTCTCCACCCTGCTGCAGCAGAACGCCGATGAACCCCGCGCGGCGATCATCGCGCGCGCGGTAGTCGCCACCCGGAGTGCTCATCCCATTGAGACCACCACGGACCTGGCAAACCGGGTGGAGCGTGCGCTACGCGCGCTTCCAGGAACCCTTGGGGAAGAGGATCTCCGTAGTACTATCCAGCGGGTCTTCCAAGCGATTCGCATCGCTGTGAACGAGGAGTTCAATGCGTTGGACGCGCTGTTGCGCAACCTGCCCGGCTGTCTGAATTCGGGGGCGCGGGTTGCAATCTTAACCTTCCATTCGGGCGAAGACCGCAGGGTCAAGCAGGCGTTCGAACAGGGATGGCGCGCGGGGCTGTATTCCGATATCTGCCGCGAGGTGGTGCGACCCAGCGCGGACGAGCGACATGTCAATCCGCGAGCGAGTTGTGCCAAGCTCCGTTGGGCGGTGCGAAGCTCGAGAGAGGGTGCCACAATGCCGATGGACCCAGCCACCGCCGTTCCAAAAGATCATCCGCTGCTCGAGTTCCGCAGCTCGGGCATTCACGGCACCGGAGCCTATGCCAAAGTGGCCATCCCCGAGCAAACCGAGATTATCGAGTATCTCGGCGAGCGAATTACCAAGGAGGAATCCCTCCGCCGCTGCATGGGGGACAACCAGTATATATTCACCCTGGACGACGACTCTGATCTGGACGGCGACGTAGCTTGGAATCCGGCCCGACATATCAATCACAGCTGCGGACCCAGCTGCGAAGCCATCAACGACGAAGGTCACCTCTGGATCGTTAGCCAGCGAGATATCGCCGCCGGTGAGGAGGTCACTTTCAACTACGGTTTCGATCTCTCAAACTACCTGGAGTATCCCTGCGCCTGCGGGTCATCGAAGTGCGCGGGTTACATCGCGGCAGAAGAATTTCACGATCAGATCAGAGAGAGGAAGGCCTCAAGCGAAACGACATCGCCACCTGCAGAAAGCAAGCCCACCCCCGAAAGCTGACGAAATTCCGCATGCTGATGCTGGGACGTCTCGGGCGGAACGGAAGGGTCACGCTTCGCGCGTGGCTTGGGCGAGGTCCTGCTCGTGCTTCACTCGGGCTGCCTCGACATCGTAGTTGTCGTTGTCCGGATGCTCCGGATTCAGAGGAGAGATAGCCCTCAGCTCGCCGATGATCCTAGGAAGATGCTGCAGCAGGAAGTCGACGTCCTCCTCGGTATTATAGATTCCGAGACTGAACCGAACGCTTCCGCGCGCACGCATGGGGGTCAATCCCATGGCGGAGAGAACATGGGACGGATCCAGCGATCCGGTGGTGCAGGCCGATCCGCTCGAAGCGCAGATCCCGAAGAGATCCAACTTAAGCAGCACCGCTTCCGCTTCGACGAACTCGAAGCAGAGATTCGTGGTGTTCGGAAGTCGATTATCCCGTGAACCATTTCGAATGGTGTTGGGGATGGTGGAGAGAAGGGTCGACTCCAGCCGATCCCGCATGGCTCGCACACGAGTGTTCTCATCTTGCAAGGAGGCCATGGCGAGCTCCGCGGCGCGACCGAAGCCGACGATGTTCGCCACATTCTCCGTACCGCCGCGGCGTCCATTTTCCTGGTGGCCGCCAATGACATAGGGCTGGTACTTCGTGCGCCGCTTCACAAACAGCATGCCGATGCCTTTCGGCGCATGGAGCTTGTGGGCTGAAAGCGAAAGAAAATCCACTCCCAGAGCCTTCACATCGACTTTCAGTTTACCTGGGGTTTGCACCGCATCGGTATGCGAGAGCACTCCCTTGCTGCGGCAGATCGCGGCGATCTCTTCGACTGGAAAAAGCACTCCGGTTTCGTTGTTCGCCCACATGGCAGAAACGATGGCGGTGTCCGGCCGGATGGAACGTTCCAAGGTGTGGAGATCCAAAGAACCATCCGCTTCGACGGGAAGAAAAGTGATCTCGTATCCGCGCTTCTGGAGGTACTCACAGAAATTGATATTGGCCGAATGCTCCACCGCCGTGGTGACAACGTGGCGTTTATTCGGGTTCAGCGTGAGGGCGCTATGAATCGCGGAATTATTGCTCTCGGTTCCGCAGCTGGTGAAGACCACCTCACGGGAATCGGCGTTGAGAAGCGCGGCGACTTTCGCGCGGGCCGCTTCAACATGTTGGTGCACCTCAGCGCCAAAACGGTAAGCACTGGACGGATTCCCCCAGAACTCGCGAAGGAAGGGAATCATCGTATCCACCACTTCGGGGGCGACCCGCGTAGTGGCATTGTTATCAAAATAGTAGACTTTCCGATCGCTCATAGGCCGCATGGGTCGTTTCAGTAGAAGAACGTGATACTAGGATAGGTAGGCAGCCCCAAAGCGCAAGGTCTGTTTCTAGCAACCGCCTACTCGGCACTGAAGCTTTGAACGCGATAAAACGCCGCTTGCGAGGACTTTGACAATGTCACGGCAGTTTGAGCGGTCACCGTCAGAAGATTCCAAGTTGACGGCTCCAGAGCGGACCTATATTCCACCCGATATGGAGGCTCTCCACCGGACCATTCCAGGATAATCCCCGTTCCACCTGATCGAGCCCGAATGAGAATCGATCCCACGACTTTGACGCCAATCGCGTCATAGGCTGGGGTATGCACTCCATCCTGGGCGCTCAAAAGCAAGGTGTAGGAACCCGGCGTGACGAAACGAGCGGCGGTGGCCAGCGAGTCGGGGGAGGAGAACACCACCGGCCCCGGTCCGGCATAGGCCTTCCAGTGAACGACCAGATCCGCGACCCCTCCCCCCGCGCTGCCCGAGAGAGAGAGCGCGGCAGCCGAGGTGGTGACCAGATCCGAGCCCGCGTTCACCGTGGGCGGATTCGGCGAGCGCGGGCCCGCGTCGGGTCCAGTGGATTGCACCACCTCAAACTGCTCAACCCCCACCTGTCGAAGGTGATCGAAGGCTCCATCCGGATAGCGAGGATCGGGAGCGACCGAGAGCGAGAAGAACCCCCCGTTGTCCGCGATCAACGCTCCGTAGGTCTTAAGCGCCACAAGAACCGCTCGCTCCTGCCGTGTCCAGCCGGCAGGGATCGTGAAACCGGCTTTGAGCCGCAGTCTCTGTCCCATGGCCGGAGTGATCGTCTCGATCGAAGAAATATCGCTCGCAAAGTGAGTGGCCGGATAGACGAACGCACGACGCGTTCTTCTCACCACCAGTCGAAGCGCGTGTTCGATTTGACCGCGATCACACTCGTCCCATCTCACCAACCCTGCGAGCAAGCAGAGTCCAGCCGCGTCGGCGGAGGTCCAGAGGCGGGGCCGCTGGCTGTTGGTGTTCAGATCGAAAAGCGCTCCGTTGGACGCGCGCCAGGAGTCGCCGACGCGGGTGGCCCGGTACATCTCCCACGCCAGTCCCAGGGAGGGCTGAACCACGATCGCGTGACGATCTCCCCCCGCTCCCAACACATCGCGCTGCCACTCCTCAAGCGTCAAACCATCGATCACCCTGGGCCACCCCTCGATCGGCATGGCCGACGGGATCGGGTACGGGCCTGGATCGGACTCCTGAGGATAGGCGAAGAAATCGACTGGAACCAAGGGCTGATCCTCGGGCGCCAGGATCCAGTTCATCTCGTAGAAGGCGCGCAATGTTCGGCGGTCCTCCAGGAGATCGCTTCGAATCTTGGAGATCATCGCATCCGAGTTCGCGAGCACCGCGAGACGAGAGATATCCTCGTTCCAGGGATGATCCGGAGGGAAAATCTGCATCGCTGACAGAACCGCATCTGCCTCGGCAGAGTCGAATGGGATCGGACTGCCCACCACTGGCAGATCTCCCAGAATGCGTCCCGCGTGATTGATCCGATCCTCGGCCCCCAACGAGGGGACGAGAAGTGCGACGAGAAGCGGCAGTGGGACTAAAAAACGGCACAGCATGCGAATACCGGGCAGGCTACCTCGATCCGACTCAAACCGCGAATGGAAGTTTGGGTCGACGATGAGACCGGGGTGGGATTCAAACTATCAGTTGAGGGTTGAGAACCGGACGGGAAACCCAGAAGGTGTTCCCCATGTTTCGTCCGTGCATCGACCTGCATGAAGGCAAGGTCAAACAGATCGTAGGGGGAACCCTCAGCGATACCGGGGCAGGACTGCGTACTAACTTTGTTTCGGAGCGCTCCGCGGCCTGGTACGCCGAGATGTATCGCGGAGATGGCCTCAAGGGAGGCCACGTGATCTCGTTAGGAGCAGGAAACGAAAGCGCGGCGCGCGACGCGCTGGCGGCCTATCCTAACGGATTACACATCGGGGGCGGCGTGAATGCAGAAAACGCGTCGTCCTGGCTGGAGGCAGGCGCCTCCCACGTGATCGTGACCTCCTGGGTTTTTCGCGAAGGCCGGATCGATTGGGATCGACTCCAGCGGCTCGTCAAAACCATCGGCCGATCCCGGCTCGTGCTAGATCTGAGCTGCCGACGCCGCGATTCAGAATACTTTGTCGTAACCGATCGGTGGCAGCACTTCACCGAAGAAAAATTGAGCGCCGAGTTTCTGGGGCGTCTCGCCGGAAGCTGTGACGAGTTTCTAATTCACGCCGCCGATGTGGAGGGGCTTTGTCGCGGAATCGAGCTGGATCTGGTCGAGCGCCTAGCGCAATGGACTCCGATTCCGGTCACTTATGCCGGAGGAGCCAAATCGCTGGAGGATCTCCAGACGGTCACTCGCCTTGGTCACGGGAAAATCGATCTTACCATTGGATCGGCTTTGGATATTTTTGGTGGAAGTGGCGTGAGATACGCAGACCTGGTGGAGTTCAATCGAACGGTCGCAGCACAGACC
>JAYTTC010000619.1:0-4077 GCA_043745255.1 Verrucomicrobiales bacterium | reverse complement strand
TTCTGTAGTGTGGGCCGTATCGGCCCATCCCCGCCCTTGGGAGACAGAAACTTTTCTCGATTCACTTTTGGTATCGAAGTTCAATAGGGTCATTCAATGACGATCGCGGAGCTGCTAAGCAACGAAGAGATGCGACTGGATGAGTTTCCCGTGGCCAAGTTTAAGGTATTCCTCGGACACGCTGCGGTGTGTCCGCTTCCCCGGCGGGTGGCGGAAGCGGTGGCCCACTTCTCTCTGAACTGCGTCAGCAAGGACCAGGAGACAGTTCTTTCCCCGACCTACCTTGCCGAGACGCGCGCGCTCGCCGCTCGCCTTATCGGCGCGCAGCCCGATGAAATTGCCTTGGTCGGTCCGACCTCCCTCGGACTGAGCTTGGTGGCCTCAGGGCTCAAATTGCGGAAGGGGGACAATATCCTGATCTACCTCGATGACTATCCGTCGAACGTTTATCCGTGGATGGCACTTGCCGAAAAGGGGGTGCAGGTGCGTTTGATCAACATCCGAGAGCTCGGAAAGATCCGCACGATTGATGTAGTCGGTCAGGTGGATGAGAACACCCGACTGGTTGCGCTCGCATCCTGTCATTTCGTCAGTGGGTGGCGGCTCGATCTTGAAGCGATTGGATCTTATCTGCAGCAGCGTCGAATTCCGTTTTGCGTTGACGGCATCCAGACGCTCGGGGCTTTTCCTACCCCTGCGGCATCGTATGATTTCCTGGCGGCAGACGGGCATAAGTGGCTTCTCGGTCCGTGCGGCGCCGGGATCCTCTATGTTCGCAAAGCCCTGCAGGAGAGGGTGAGGCCGACGGTCTATGGCTGGCATAACGTAAAGTCTCCCAATTTCCTGACCGCTGAGACCCTTGAGTTTCGTGAAGATGCCCGTCGCTACGAGGCCGGCAGCGCGAATCTTCTAGGAGTCGTGGGATTGAGAGCCTCGCTTGAATTGATCCTCGAGATTGGAGTGGAGAATATCGCAGCCGAGCTCTTGCGGAAGAGGGCCATTCTTGTCCCGGCGATCCTGTCGAAAGGTTACACCGTGTTACAGCCCGACTCTCCGACTCCGAACTTGAGCGGCATCGTCAGCTTCCACCGGGCGGGCGAGGATATGGCTGCTATCCATTCGAAACTCGCGGCAGCGAACATTGTTACTTCCCTTCGCGGTGACCGAGCGGGGAACCGTTACCTGCGGCTCTCCCCTCATTTCTACAACACGGATGCGGAGTTGAATCGAGTGCTTGAATTGCTCTGACGGAATGATTGCACCGAACTCTTGACGCTGGCAGATGAGGTCACTAGGTTAACGCCCCTCTGAACGGTGGCTGTAGCTCAGTTGGTTAGAGCCCCAGATTGTGGATCTGGATGTCGCGGGTTCAAGTCCCGTCAGTCACCCCAATTTACCCTGAATCTCCGCCTCCCCGGCGGAGATTCCTTGTACCCCCTCCCTTCGCCGTTTTTTCCGGCTCCTGATCCCATGAGATAGAAGGATCCTGTGCCGTTTTGGCGCCGTGTTCCTCATGGGTGTAGCTGCATCATCCGGGTTCTGGGGTGTTCGGAAATCAGGCAGCGTTAAACCGTTCTGAGCGGGGCTCTTGAGCTTTTTGGAGGAGTGAGGAGTTCGGGGAGTGAGAGGGGCAAGCTCTTGAGGGATAATGGACTCCCCGAAGCGTCCAACCGTGCAACTACGGGTACCCCTGACCGTGGCCGGGACGTCCTGCGGACTGGCCCGGTTCAGGCGAAGTTACGGCATGCGAATTCGAGTTTGTTTGCTGATGCTGGGTCTTCTCGGGATGGTTGCCCGTACCCACGCGCTAGAGTTTTCGGCGGCACGTCCCCATGCCCACGATGAAGCGGCGAAGGCTGGCGCTGATTTCGCCCACCCCCTGCGAGACTACACCTGCCGCCGACTGGCGGGTTGGTCGGTGCTGATGGAGGAAGAAATGACTTTGCAGGACCCCGTCCTTGCGGCCAAAGCGCAGGCTAAGATCGAAGCGAAGCTCAAAGAGATTCGCCAGATCCTCCCCAGCCACACCCTCGCCCGCCTGCAGAAGGTTCCGATTTTCTTTCTCTATGGGGAAAAGTCGACCCATGGCGGCCGTCCAGATGGGGCGGAGTTCTTCGCGCAAAACGCCCCGGATCACAACAAGAGACTCGACCCGCGAATGGGCGGAGCGATCGTGGTTTACTCCGTGAAGCATTTTTGTGAGATGACCGAGTTTGGTGCCACCAAGGTGTTGATCCATGAAATGGCTCATGCCTGGCATTTGACTCAGTGGGTTGAGAACAAGTCTGACATTGTGTTCGCCTATCAAACCGCGATGGATAAAACGCTCTATCGCAACGTGCGCACCGCCAAAGGCTCTACGCTTGCCGAGGCTTATGCGGCTGTGAACCATCTTGAGTATTTCGCGGAACTCTCCTGCGTCTGGTTCTGCGGAAGCGATCACTTCCCGTTCGATGGTGGCGACCTGAAGCTTTACGATCCGAGCGGTTATCAGCTGATGAAGCGCCTCTGGTCGGAGGACCCGAACCGCAGCGCGAGCATCGCCTCCCGCTAACGCTAACTCGACTTGCCGATCGGTCCGTGGGGTTCGCGAGGCCTCAGCCACTCTGAAATTCTGTAGAGTGCGCCGTATCGGCGCATCACCCGAATTGACAGACGCTCTGTGATCGACGCAGGGTTGGGGATGGAGAGGCTTTTTTCATTTTCAGCCTGGGGCATCGCCCTGGTTTTCATGGCCATTGGATCGTTTGGGTTTGGAGCCGAGACCTTCCGGGTGGGGACTTACAACGTGGAGAATTATCTTCTCCATTCGATGGGGAATCGGCCGGAAAAAACCAGCGAATCGCGCGCCCAGGTGCGAGCCATGATCAAAGCGCTGCGAGCGGACGTGCTCGCGCTCCAGGAGATTGGCGGACCCGAGGCTTTGGAGTCACTCCGGGAAGATCTCCATCGAGACGGAGTCGACTATCCCTATTCGGACCTGGCCAGCGGACACGATCCCTACATTCAGGTTGCGGTGCTGAGTCGCTTCCCGATCGCCGCGAGTCACAGACATACGAACGACAGTTTTCTCCTGTTCGGCCGACGTTTTTTTGTCAGTCGGGGTTTTCTGGAAGTCGACCTGAGCATTGGATCTCATTACCGTTTTACACTGATGTGTGCGCACTTGAAATCACGTCGCGCGGTGCCCGAGGCCAACGAGGAAGAACTCCGCGAGCAGGAGGCAGTCTTGTTCCGAGAGAAAATCGACGCACGACTTAAGAGTAACCCGAAAGCGAACCTGGTGGTTCTTGGCGACTTTAATGACACCAAGGAGAGTCAATCGATTCGAGCAATCCTGGGAAAAGGACCGGCCGTGTTGATCGACACGCGACCCGGCGAAGGCCGCTTCCCCCGAGACGGAGACAACACCCTGGTTGCCGATTCCGATTCTAAGCGCCCCATTACTTGGACGCACTATTACGCCAAGGAGGATTCTTACAGTCGGATCGACTATCTGCTACTCAGCCGAGGGATGTTCCATGAATGGGTGAAGGAGCAGACCTGTGTGCTGGCGCGCGGCGGATGGGGAGTCGCCTCGGATCATCGTCCTTTGGTCGCGACCTTTCGCGCGGACGATCACGGGATTCTCCCCTAGCTCTGACGAGTCAGATTGGGGAAGGATTTGAATCGAATCGTCCTGCGGCGAGCGTCCGAAGCCGCGCGGGCAGCGTTTTGCCCGCCCGCCACCAAGCGAGGCCATCGACCAGCGCTGTCAAAGAGAGCCAAAGACCGACGGCGAAGATCTCGCTGTCGAACAGTCGGCTGGAGCCGCCCATGGTGGAGAGGCTCGAGAGCAACGCAAGGATCAGAAACAGCAGACACCATGGGCCGGCGAGCACAAGCACTAGGGTCGAGATGACGGCTCGATTTTCCCCCTTCAGCCGAACTGCCTGGGCCAGGCAGTAACGGGCGAGGGTGGGGAGGTCGGCCACTAAGCCTACCATCCCTGCGATCACTAGGGATCGAGTCCAGGAATCGGATCGAGTGGACACGTCTTCCGAGCTGTAGATTAGAAACGCTAGATCGATCGCAAGG
>JAYTTC010000618.1:0-15452 GCA_043745255.1 Verrucomicrobiales bacterium | reverse complement strand
TCCTGGGAGACCGCCGCCCGGAGCCGGATGAGTTTTTCAGTGTCGTGGTCACCAATGTGATCGGTGCTGCGGTCGGCAAGGGCATCGGAACGGTGACTGTGCATGACGACGATGACCGAGAGGTGCACTCCTTGATCTGGTCTGGCATTCCTTCAACCCAGACTCTCCACAAACCCTTCCCGGTCTCCTTAACCGCATACGATAGATTGGGGAGCCGGGTGAGCGCCTTCAGTGAGCCGTTCTCCCTTTCTTTGTTACGTTCCGTTCGCGATACCGGACCTGTCGGAGAGAGCAATGTCTGGGAGTTTCCATTTCGGACGTATTTTCACGATGCTCATTCCCAGTTCCTCTACCTGACCAATGATCTGGGCGGGGCCGGGCAGATCACCTCGTTGGCGATCCACATCGACTCGCTGCCGGGGCAGGCGATGAACCGATTCAGGATTAGACTCAAGCAAGGAGTGAATTCGCAGTTTCTCTCCCAAGAGTGGGATAGCCAAGGCTGGACAACGGTGTTTTCCGGCGATGTTCTCATTGGAGACTCGGGTTGGCATCGGTTTCGTCTGGATCAACCCTTCAATTACGATGGCATCCAAGCGCTTGAGATCGACTTCAGTTTTGATAACACGAGCTACTCGAGTGATGGGCTGTGCTTTTTTGTGGAGACGGCAGACTGGCGTGGGCGTGTGTTTGAGTCGGATAGCGCTTTCGGAGATCCCCTTGACTGGTCGGGACTCACGCCACCCGCTCAGCTGACCAATCGCGTTCCTGAGATTCTATTCACAATTGAGAGTCCGGTGGTGTTTTCTTCCTCCTCTCCTCTAAGTTTTACTAGGGGCGCTTGGTCGGCCGAACTGACCGTGCTGGACGTGGGGACCCATCTCCTTTTTCGAGCCGTGACCGCACAGGACGTATTGAGCCCGAGTAATCCTTTTACTGTGGTCTCTTCGACGATCGAACCGGATCGTCCGCAGATCCTCAGCATCTCGTTTCAGGGCAAGGACGTGGTGGTTCGCTTTCGAGGAACGGTGGAGCGCCGTTACCAGCTGGAGGCTGCGGAGGATTTGAGCAGTGGAAACTGGCGTTCGGTGGGGCCGCAGGTCATCGCCACCGCATTCGATGCGGTGGTTATCGATTCTGGATCTGCCCGACAAGCACGTCGTTTCTATCGAGTCCGAGAGCAGTAATTTTTTCGGCGGGCTTCAATCTGTTCGATCGCCCAGATTGCATGCTCCGCAATCAGCTCCTCTGCATCCCTGCTCGCGCGCTCCAATGCCGGCAGGGCATCGACGCTTCCCGTATTGCCCAAGGCAACGCATACATTTCTCAATAGCCCTCGCCGTTTGGTCCGAACGATGGGTGTCCCGTTAAAGCGTCGTTTGAACTCCTCCGGCGTGAGGGCCAGCAGATCCAGCAGTTGGGGGGCGTCGAGCTCGGGTCGAGCAGACGCTCGCATCAATGCTCCCTCGCGTGCGAAGCGGTTCCACGGGCACACCGCCAGACAATCATCACATCCGAAGATACGATTCCCGACCGCGGGCCGAAGGGAGACAGGAATGGAGCCTTTGAGTTCGATGGTGAGGTAGCTGATGCAACGTCGCGCATCCAACTGGAATGGGGCCGTGATCGCTCCGGTGGGGCAGGCTGGGATGCAGCGAGAACAGTTTCCGCATCGATTGGTCTCGGGTGGGTCAGGATCCAGAGCGAGGGTGGTCAGGATCTCGGAAAGGAAAAACCAGTTTCCAAGCTCACGGCTGATCAGATTGGTGTGCTTGCCAACAAATCCGACTCCTGCGCGCTGTGCGATATCACGTTCTAGAATGGGCCCGGTGTCGGTATACCAGAGAGATCGATCCTCGGGCTCACCGAAGCTTCCGACATAGTCGCTGAGCTGCTTCAGCGGAGAGGCAATGACCTCATGGTAGTCCAGCGCGCGCGCGTACCGTGCGATGATCCCTGCGTTCGGTTGAGGCGCATTCAGAGCCGAGGGACTGTGGTAACTCACAGCGAGCGAGATGAAGGTTTTTGCCTGTGCGAGGACCTGTTGAGGGTCCTTGCGTTTGTGGCTATTTCGCTCCAAATAGGCCATCTCACCGTGGTTTCCCGCCTCTATCCACTGTTGGAAGCGCTCGGCGGAATCGGGCGTGTCGGCTCGCGCAAATCGGCAGACATCGAATCCCAGTTCTCGGGCCCGTGCTCGAATCTGCTCCTTCATAGCGGTCTGGGTGTGCCGATGGAGCGCTCGTCTCCGTCACGGAGTTTTTCTGGCGGATTGAAAGTGATGAAGGATCTGCTGGGCGACCTCGCGTGAAGATCTCAGATCCGTGTTTACCAGCACATCGGCCTGTCGATAGTTGGGCTCTCGTTCGACGAGCATCCTGCGGATCTTCTCCAGAGGATCGGGTTCGCGCAGAAGAGGGCGATGGCTCTGGTGTCGGACTCGCTCGTAAATCGCTTCCGGGCTGGCCCACAAGCAGACCACCAACGCGTGTGCTTTGAGTGCATCCAGGTTTTCCCTGGAAGTAACGAATCCACCACCGGTCGCGATCACGGTCTTGGTTTTTGAAGCCAGCCACTGTCCAACCCGCTTCTCGAGCGTGCGGAAACCGGCCTCTCCTGACTGGGAGAAGATCTCGGAGATGCTTTTCCCGGTCTGCTCCTCGATGAGTTGATCGGTGTCGAGAAACTCGAAACCAAGCAGTTCAGCAACGATATGCCCTGTGGAGGACTTGCCGGTTCCCATGAAGCCGATCAGCGCCAGGTTGGAGATCACTCGGGTGTCGTCACTCATGTTCCGTGGGAGGATGTCTAAAAACAAAAAACTCACCAAGCCATTAAAGCTTGGTGAGTTTGGGTAAGAACGAGAGTTCGAGCGTGAATGATTACTTAGGCTGCAAGGTATGCGAGTTGTTACCCGCATCCTGAGACAGGCTCAGCTGCCTGCGAAGGCCGATGCTATCGACCATGACCACGGTGCCATCCACCAAGGCCATCTGTCCGGCGTTGACATGGTTGGTCTTTGACCAGCCCACAGGCTTATACGAGTCTGGATCGCCGTAGTTGCCGGCGAAGGAATCTACGGTCACGCGCCCAGCGCGTGTGCAAGAGGCCGAACTTCCACCTTCGATGTCCATGTCTGTGGTGGTGAAGGACTGACCACCGGCGCTGTTAGCACTTCCGGAGGAACCGACATTATCCATGGTGACGCGAGCGTCTGTGCCAAGGCCGTAACTGACATTCCTATCGGTGAACCGGCTGAACGTGATCGCCGCCGGTCGATAACGATCGAGAGTTGGGCATGCCAGAATCTTCGGTGAGCTCAACACATTGGACATCACCACGTAGTGACCCGCCGCGGTGGTCTGGCCACTGGAGCCCCCTTGCCCACGGTCGATCATCCAGGGGAATTTATCTTCGTAGTCATGCAGCCACATCTGATAGCCGGTGCCTATCTGCTTCAGATTGGAGATGCACTGAGTACGGCGCGCTTTGGCTTTGGCTTTCGCCAGAGCCGGAATTAACAGGCCGGCGAGGATCGCGATGATCGCGATCACCACCAGCAGCTCGATCAGCGTGAACGCCTTGCGAGCAATATTGATTTGGAATGGGCGCATAATGGTTCTTTCGTTCTTTGTTCTAAGTGGGACGACGTTGACTCAAGAAAAAACGCTCACCAAGGATACCTTGGTGAGCGTGAACATAGAGTTTCTAAACTGTTTGTCCAACCTCACCTGAAGCCCACGAACTCAGGGAGTCGGGCGAACGATACGGGTCTTCAGACTGCCGACAGAGGCTGAGGACTGAGCGAGGAAGCCAGCCAACTGACCCTGACTCACCTGATGCGCGCTGCCGTCAGCAAGACCGAGGTTGCCAGCGGAATTGTGCAGGAAGGTGTCCCATGAAGGAGTTTCGACCGTGGTGTCGATAGCATTTTTCGTCACCGAGAAGGAGACGACGTCGCCGGGGCTTGCGCCCGAATCGCCTTTACCGCCCTGAAGATTACGGTCGGTGCTGAGCACCGTGGAGGGACGGGTTTCATCAGCGTCCCAGCCGACGCCGTAGCTCAGGGAGTTCATAGCGGTTTCACCTTCGCCGAAGGTTCCCTTGGGGATCTTCTCGAACGCAGTGGCTTTGACCTTGGTGGTGTCAGTCGGGCAAACCAATACCTTGGGCACAGTCAGTTCGTTGGAGACACACTGGAAGGCTGCCAGGATGGAGCCAAACTTGAGCATTATCTGAGTTGCACCACCACCACTGTCTGGAACTATTCCGCCATTTTTGATGGTTTCTTGCCACGGAAAACGTTCACCGTGGTCGTTCGACCAGATGCGGAAACTCAGCCCGATCTGCTTGAGATTGTTCACGCAGCTGATACGAGATGCGCGCGCTTTGGCTTTCGCCAGCGCAGGGAGAAGGAGACCGGCCAGAATCGCGATGATCGCGATCACAACGAGCAATTCGATGAGCGTAAATGCGCGCGACTTTGAGCTAAGACGATGTTTCATGTGTGTTTCTGTGTTGTTTGGATGACGCTTTAGTAAACTCTCGGTCCATGCTGGTGTCAACATCGGACACCATCTTTTTAGCATCGATGGTGCCATGTGAGAAAGAGCCTTATATCCTAGGAAAACAGCGTTTTTCAGGGCTTTTTCGCGAGTGAATTTCACGCAATTGCGCGTGGTCCTCACGCATGAGGTTTTTTCTTAGAATTTCACCTCCTCCCACTCCGAAAATTCTTCTTCAACCTCAGAGTTATTCGTGGCCTCGAGTGGGTCGGAGACAGCGAATCAAGAAGCGCTCCGCGGACGACTGAGCCTTGGTAAGGAGTGCTTTGTGTCAGCATTAAGGACGCTAACTCTCGCGTGTGACGATCTCTCTGCCCCAGATTTAAGCGATCTCGATCTGGAGTCGTCGTATCAAAAGGGGGCCGGGATGGGTGCGAGAGGACGGTTCTTGCCGACCGGCAGGGAAGCACTGAGCGTTTCTGCCTGTCGAGAACCCACGGACGGGCACTTTGGCGAGAGGCGTTCTAAGTCCGGCAGCGCTAGGGCTGGGCCTTGGAGGCGAGCTCGAGGAGGAGCTGGTGGGCTTCTCTGAACCGTGGCGCGTCCTCAAGCGACTGCAAGAGATGGCGGCGAGTGGACTCGGGATCGCTGGAACGAAGGAGGGTGGCGAGCCGGAAATGGGTTCCGGAGGGATCGGGAGGGTCCAAGCGAAGGAGAATTTGATAGGCTTGAATCGCTTGAGTCGGCTGACCGGTCGCCTCCGCCGCCCTGCCCCAATAGGAGTAGGCAGAATGAGCCAGCGGGTTGACGGCCAGGAAGCGCTGAACGTTCTCCAGCACCATGAGCCAATCCTGATCCGCTGCGGCTAGTTCCATCAAACGCTGATAAGCGTCGATGGCGTGGGAGTCGACGGTTGCTAGTTTGGTCAGCACTCGGCGTTCGTCTTCCGTTTCCTTAAGTCCTCGGTGGGCCTGCGCTAGCAGTTCGTAGGCATTTCCCGGCTCGGTTTGAATCGGAAACTGGTTTAACACGGCTTCCAACGGAGCCTTGGCGTCAGCCCACCGCTTGTTGCGCAGGGCCACTCTGGCCTGCTGCATTAGGGCATAGTAGTTCTTGGGATGACTCTTTACCCAGTCGGTGGACTGCGTGGCATCGCGGCCGGCGAGGTCTTGGGGAGAGGGTTTCTCCCATTCCAGTCCGGGGCCCAGGTCGTGGGCCAGCTGGTGTGCGAAACTGGCAAAATCAACCTCGATGGTCTCCAAGGGCGCGGTGTTGCGGGCGATGGCGTCGTTGATGGGAACTCCGAGTTTTAGGTCCCGAAGAACTTTGCCCAGGCTTTCAAATCCGTATTTCTCCACGAGGAAGCGCACAACCAGCGACGATTGGTAGTAGGCGAACATGAGATGTTCGCCTGAGGGCGGTGCCATGAAGGCTGCGCTGAGATCACTTACCTTCCGCAGATCCTTACCGAGAATCATCTCGCGGTAGTGCGGGGTCATGGCCTGGCCCCAGGCTGGGTTCGACTGCAGCTCCTCATAGACTGAGATCCCCTCGCTGAGCCATCGCGGCATTTTGTTGCGAGTCATTTGGAGGGTGACCACATGACAGAACTCGTGCCACAGCACCGATTCCCAGCTGGCTGCTTTTCCCGAAGGGGTGGCCGGGCTATTGGCGGTGATCACGCGACCAAAACAAACGCCGAGATATCCTGCGCCCCCTGGCATTCCGAAGGTGCGAACGGCGAAATCCTTTTGATCGGGAAAGATCTCCACGATGGTCGGCTTCTCCAGTTCGATCCCGTATTTGGCACAGAGGTTGGTGTGCGCGCGGCTCAGTAAGGCCATGACGCGATCCCCATAGACCGGCGCCTCCTTGTTTCCCATTCGCACGATGAAGTGCTCATTGGTGAGGGTGATGAATTTGGCGAGGTTGTCCTTCAGGTTCGCCAGGTTATAGGCCACCACATCATAGCCATCCTGCTGGTAGACCTCTTCCGCCAGCGCCCAACCCTCCTCGTCTTGACCCAGTCGCAGCAGATCCTGAGCGAGCTGGCTTTTGGCAGGCACGAAAGTTGTGTCAAACGCGAGCGCGCGTCGCTGGTAGGCGGCCCCCTCCGCGAATCGGTAGTGCTGAGATAGTTTTCTGCCGATCAGATGGTCCACGGTCGGATTATTGGTGTAATGCTCGAGCGCTCGCTGCCGATGCTCGGTCTCTTTGGCGAGCTGGCTTTGCAAATTGGCGATCACTGCGCGATAGGACCAGGCCTCTGGCTGGTATGGATTGATTTCCAGTGCTCGCGCGATTTTGGTTTCCGCCTCCTCGAATTCTTCCGCGTCGATCAGATGATCCGCGAGGAGGAGGTAGCTGGGGAGGTGATTTTCGTTAATATCCAGAGCTTCGCTGACCGCAGCCAGCATCTGCTTTCGATCGCTTCCCTCAAACGCTCGGGCCTGCGCGAAGTGAAAGTCGGGATCCTTGGGAAATTTCTTCAGGGACTCCACGACCAATTTCGCTGCCAGGGCGAAATCGCTCTTGTCCAGTGCAACGTCGATCGACGCGAGTTGCGCTTCGCGGCTTTCGGGATCGGCTTTCTTGGCGCGATCGAAGGTATTTTCCAGGACCTTTTTGGGGTCGACTCCCAGGAGGAGCGCCGCTTTTCCGAGAGCCACGAGGTTGGGCGCATCGCGATACGCCCATTGGCGTCGGTTGACCAGTTGAGCCACCTCCTCCAACAGAGTCTTCGCCTGCGCTGAATCGCCTGCGTAGAAGGCCACCTCGCGCGCCAGCAGGCGCACTCTGATGCTGAACGGAAACTGATCGAGGGAGGCGTGGATGACGTCTTGCGCATTCGTGTAGCGCCCGACGGTGAGGAGCGCTTGGGTCAGCAGTAAAGGCCATTCCTCCTCGCCTCCTTCAGCCTTAATGGCCGCCTCCCCCGCACGGATGACCTCTTCATATTTCCCGGAGAGAAACTTCTTTTGAGCCGCCGCAAGATCGGCGGCGTAAGAGGGCAGAGCGAAGGAAAGCAGTACTCCAGCCGCAGCGCAGAGCAACGCAATGAAGGAAGGCCGTGGAGGCATAAATAACCCATAGCGTCCGCTCAGAGGAAGACAAGCCTCACAGGCTTTTATTCACGCTCCCCTCCCTTGACTTTGACCCTCTCAAAGTTTCTATTGCGTTGGCTTATACGGACCTGTCGGGCCTTGAGCTCAGCCCATTTGCCCGTCCGTTGCGTCGGCCTTGTTTGAATACCATTTATGAAGTTGTTCCTCTCCTTCTGGTGTCTTCTTCTGGTCAGTTTCTGGCCGAGTGGATCGGCCTCCGCAATCGGCAATATCGGAGACGATGCACCCGCTCTCGACATTGAGCATTGGGTGAAGGGATCTCCGATTGCCCTGAAGGATGGCAAAGGCACAAATGTTTATGTGGTGGAATTCTGGGCCACGTGGTGCCCGCCTTGTCGCGTTTCCATTCCGTTGCTCACTGAGTTGCAGAAAAAATATAGGGACCAGAATCTGGTGGTGATCGGAATCTCGAACGAGTCGGAAGCGGAAGTGCGTCCTTTTGTGGGGCGGATGGCGGAAACGATGGATTATCCTGTCGCGATCGATAAACAGGACAGCACCACGACCAAGTATATGGTTGCCTACGGAATGACGGGTATCCCCACGGCTTTTGTTGTGAATAGAGAGGGAAAGATCGCGTGGGTGGGGTCTCCGCTTCGAGGATTGAGTAACGCAGTGGCTCAGATCCTCTCGGGAAAATTTGATCTTGCGGATTCGAAATTGCAGTTTGATCGCATGAAGAAGGAAAACTCCTTCCAGAGTGATTTTCAGAAATACATGCTGATTTGCAGTCAGGGGACGCGAGAAGTCGCTGAGGAGTTTGGAAGCAGGCTGTTAGAGTCGGTGAAGGAGGTCCCCATGCTGACCACCTCGATGGCTATCACCATCCTGACGGACGGCCGCCTTCGATTCCGCGATATTAAGCTCGCAAAAAGAGCGGCTGAGGCTGCGATTCGAGCGACTGACCGTAAGGAAGTCGCCAGCCTGCAGGCGTTGGCTATGGCGATGCACGAGTTGGGCGAGAAAGATCAATCGCTCGAGGTGCTCAAGGAGGCCATCGGCAAAGCCTCGGACCCTCGGGAGCGCGAAATCCTAAAACAGAATCTGACCTACTTCGAAAAAAGCAACCAGTCGTTGAAGTAGAGGGTGCAAGGGGGTGTGATTAAACGTGGGCGAGAACGGAGTCTCGCCGATTCGAAGAGGTGGGACGGGGATGGGCCGATACGGCCCACGCTACAGAACTACAGCGGGATGACGCGATGGGAGAGGGGAGATGTTGCGAGAACCTATTGCTGTCGGGTCATCGCGGATGCTGAAGTGGGCGGCGCTCTCACGAGACGCAGCTACCTTTGTTTCTTACCGGCTCCTAACGACGATGCGACCGGCGTTTTGGGTTGATTGGGCAGAAGCCGACTCCGCACACTGCGCCAATGGGTTTGGACATTCATGGGGTTCGTTTGTTGCTGAGCGCCAAACGGCATGGTGTGTCGTTTGATCGAGTTCTCACTTTCGGACGGATCGAGCTCGCGGTGCTTCCAGCGCGAGTTGCCGAGCTGCTCCGGGCAGAGGGGTTCCCGGATGCCGAAGTGGCAGCGCTCAGCGCTCAGCCCGGCCGTGTTTGGTTTGCAGAACCGGTGTTTCGTGCGCTCGGCGCTCGGGAGGTGGTTTCTCTGGATGCGTCTGCCTATCAGGATGCGTCGATCGTGCACGACATGAATCAGCCCATCCCGGATGCTTTCAAACAACAGTTTGACGTGGTCTTCGATGGCGGATCAATCGAGCACGTTTTTAATTTCCCTGTGGCAATCCGGAATTGCATGGAGCTGGTGAAGAAGGAGGGTTCCCTGTTCATTCACACTGCGGCTAACAACTGCATGGGGCATGGGTTTTATCAGTTTAGTCCGGAGCTATTCTATCGCGTGTTTTCGGATACCAATGGATACGGGGTGGAGCGGATGATCATCCACGGGTCGGGGCCCTACGGATCCTGGTACGATGTGGCGGATCCGGCGGTAATCCAGTCGCGAGTGGAACTGATCAGCTTCATGCCGACTCAGCTGCTATTGCAGGTGCGTCGAAAGGCGATCGTCCCCATTTTTTCGGTGACTCCGCAGCAGAGCGACTACCTGGTGGAATGGAAGAAAGGATCAGGCCCCAGCCGCAGCGAGTCTCCAACGGCAAGCCAAACGGGTGGGCTTGCGCGCAATCTCCGGGACACTTTTCCAAGAGCCACCGGCCTGATTCGGGCTCTACGAACCGCTTTTCATTTTTACCGCACCCAGTCTCTCTGGAATCGGACTTTCTTCCGGAGGACAAAAGATTGACCAGGCCCCGGACCCGGCGCGAATTGCGGTTCTGTAGTGTGGGCCGTATCGGCCCATCCCCGCTTTACCTGTTGGATTCGTGATCGGTAGTTCGGTCGCGCAACCTTGTCAGGAGTCTGGTGTTTCCTACACTGGTGTTAGCCATGGCTGAACGATTGGACTCGGATACCGACCTGATGATTCGGGTGCGGGAGGGCGACCGGGACGCGTTTGAACTGCTGGTGTTCCGTTACCGGCAGGGGGTGCTCAATTTTGTACATCGCACGCTTCGGGATGCTACCGAAGCCGAGGATGTGGCTCAGCACACCTTCGTTCAGGTCTGGAAGGCGGCACATCGGTATCAGGCGTCCGCCCGATTCTCCACCTGGCTTTTCACGATCGCCCGGAACCTCTGCCTGAACGAAATCCGGCGTCGATCCCGGCACCCAGCCGACTCCTTGGACGCCATCGATGGGGAGCGGGAGGATCAGGCGCCTAGACAATTTGCCGACACCGGTGCCCTGATGCCTCCGGACGCGCTGGCGGAGGTGGAGCTCCGGGAGAAGGTGCAGGAGGCGATCGATGGGTTGCCGGAGAACCAGCGCACCGCTCTGCTCCTCTGTCGGGAGGAGGAGCTCTCTTATGAGGAGATCGCCGAAGTGCTGGGCACTTCGATTTCCGCGACCAAATCGCTCATTTTCCGAGGACGAGAAACACTCAAGCAACGCCTGAAACCCTATATCAAGACTGGGGAATGGAGGTCCCTATGACCCACCGCAACTTAAGCCGATCCGCGGTTTTTTTAAAATGGCGAACGTATGAACGAATCCGAATTTCAAGCACTGCTGGATGCTGCGTGGAAGCGTCCACTCACACCTACTGAAGCCGCTACGCTGCGGGGCTGGGGTAGGATTCATTCCGAGCGCTGGCCTGAGGTTGAGGCTGAGCTTCAGGTGGCGCAGCAATTGCACGAGCTGCCGAACACCCCGGTTCCCTCGAACTTCATGTCCCAGATTTGGCAAGAGTTGGAGCGGACGGAGCGGGGCGACTCCAAGCCTGAGCACTTGCTCCGAAAGGGTCGTTCCCTATGGCGTCAGTGGCTGCCGCGTTTCGCCTTGGCGGCGGCTTTGGCAGGGGTCTCGGTCGCGGGCTGGTGGCGGCATGAAGCCATCCAGCGATCGGAGATTGCTCAGCAGCTATCCTTCGTATCAGGCGATCTACCCGATCCGAGCATGCTTAAAGAATTTGAAGCCATCCTCGCCATGAGCGACTCCACTGGCGCTCTCGATGTTGAATTACTGGGGGCGTTACAATGAAACTATTTGGGTTCAAGTTGGGGGTTACGATGGTGCTGGGTGCATGGGGGATGATGCTTGGCGCTCCGCTGTTCGGAGCTCCTGCGGTCCCGTCGGTGTCGCTGCCGACGGGACCGACAGCGTTGCTGCCCTTCCCCACCAACACTCCGGTGACCTTCTTTCGGCAACTTCTCGCGATGTCGCCAGAGCAGCAGGAGGTGAGACTCGCCTCGCGTTCGCCCGCCAATCGAGTGGTGATTGAGCGAAAACTAACGGAGTATCAGTCGCTCCCTGTCGAGGAACGGGACGCTCGCCTTCGCGCGATGGAGTTCCATCACTACATGACAGCTCTCCTTCGTGCACCGTCCTCGCTGCGATCCAATTGGCTCGCTCAGGTACCGGCCGAATTTCAACGGTCATGTGAGGAGCGATTGCGCCTCTGGGTGGTGCTACCGCCGGAGATTCAGCAGTATCTGCTGGAGAGGCAGTCGAGCATGCAGTGGATCACTCGCCTTCAGGGAATGACTGAAAACGAACGTCGCCAAGCGCTGGCTAACCTCCCTCCCGTGGAGAGGCAGTCGATCGAAGCGGATGTGGCACGCTGGCAATCGATGTCCCAGGAGCAGCGCGATCAGACCTGGCGTGGAGTGCGTCAGATGTTTGATCTCAGCCCGCGAGAACAACAGCGGGTGCTCAGCCGGGTGGCGCAGACGCAGCGTCCCCAGACCGAGAAGCTGGTTCAGAATCTCAACCCCTTGACACCTCTGGAACGTGAGCGATATGTGGAAGGCTGGCGAAAATTTTCGCAGCTTGATCCGGCGCATAGAGCAAAATTTATTCAGGGGTGGGAACGCTGGAAAACAATGCCGGAATCCGAGCGGGAGGTCTGGAGGAGACTGTCAGCACGCATCCCTGCGGTGCCACCGCTTCCAGCGCCGACCTCTTCTCCGGCGACGTCGAAGAACAGTGCGTGGGGTCAACCAGGCCATGGGATGGCTGCGCGCTGACCCTTCAACTCAGAGAGCCAGTGGGTCAAAGAGTGGATGTTGGGTGAGGCTGCCAGATCGGCAACGGTTGGAAACCAAGCTGCGCAGCCTCGCTTACTCCGTGACTCACTGGCTCAATCGTTCTTCGCATTGAATTTGCCCCGCGCTCTTCGTAGCCTCGCCCCTACGTGCATCCAATAGCGTTCGAATTCGGCCCGTTGACGATTTACTGGTACGGCGTGCTCGTGGGGCTGGGTTGTCTTGCGGGACTCTGGACCGCCAGTCGACGCGGCCTGCTGGACGGTTTTCCTCCCGACAAGGTCTATGATGTTGGGCTTTGGGTCCTGATCGGCACGGTCATCGGCGCGAGAGCGCTTCATGTGATCTCCTATTGGGACCAGGAATTTGCCGGCAGGCCTTGGATCGCGATTCTGAATCTGCGGCAGGGCGGTTTGGTGTTTTACGGAGGATTCCTGGGAGCCGCCGCAGCCGTGCTGCTCTTCTGTGCCTTCAAGAAGGAGCCACTGTGGCGGATCGCCGACATGCTGGCACCGAGCACCGCGCTCGGAAGCGTTTTTGGGCGCATCGGTTGTTTGATGACTGGCTGCTGTTACGGCAGCGCCTGCACCTTGCCCTGGGCGATTCATTTCCCATCCGACCACACGACGCACGGTTCGCCGGTTCATCCTTCCCAGATCTATGACTCGCTCACGAACCTCGTTGTCTATGGGGTGTTGGAGTGGGCGTATCGCCGGAAGCGTTTTGACGGGCAGATCTTTGCAGGCTGGTTGCTGATTTACCCGCTTGCCCGGTCGATGACAGAACTCTTTCGGGGGGACTACACACTCTCCGAGCGTTTCATCGGCGGACTGACCCCGGCCCAACTTCTCAGCGTCGGGATTTTTATGGCGGGCTTAATCTTATACTGGAAACTCCCGCGGCGACTGGGAGGCCGTAGTTCCGCGGGTTCCAGCTCCGAGCGTGATGCTTGATCCCACACCATCGCCTCCGGGCAAAGCTTGGCGACACGGGATGCCCATCTTTCTCGCCGGTCCCACGGCGGTGGGCAAATCAGCCGCCGCGCTCCTTCTCGCGCGGGAGCTCGCCGGAGAGATTATTTCCGTCGACTCCATGCAGGTGTATCGCGGACTCAACATTGGGACTGCCAAGCCGAGTTCGGAGGAGAGAGCCCAAGTTCCGCATCATCTTCTCGATGTCGTGGCGTTGAACGAATCGTTTGATGCGGCCTGTTTCATTCGACGCGCGCGCGAGGCCTGTGAGGGGATTTATGAACGCGGCAGAATCCCGATCTTTTGCGGCGGCACCGGCCTTTATTTCAAGGCTTGGCTGGAGGGACTGGGTGACTCGCCCCGCAGCGACACCGCGCTGCGGGCAGAGCTCGCAGAAAGTTCAGTGGAGAGTCTCCTGCAGGAGTTACGGGAGAAAGATCCAGTGACGTATGAGCGGATCGATCAACAGAATCCCCGACGAATCCTCCGCGCGGTGGAGGTGATTCGGCTTACCGGAAAGCCGATCTCCCAATTGCAGGCGACTTGGAGCCAGGATCGAGTTCTCACTCCGGGATTTTTCTTTCTGCATCGCCATCCTGCCGACACCCTCGAACGAATTCAGGGTCGGGTGGACACCATGTTCCATCAGGGTTGGGTGGACGAAACACGGAGGTTGCGGACCGAAGGTCTGGAGAAAAATCCAACCGCGATGCAAGCGATCGGCTATCGGCAAATTCTTGAGCATCTCGAGGGGAAGAGAAGCCTTTCGGCGACGCAGGAGCTCGTACGGATTCGCACCCGCCAATACGCGCGTCGACAAAGTATTTGGTTTCGTCGTCATGGCACGGCGAAGTGGATGTTGATCGGAGCCCACGAGACGCCCACCGAGGTGGCGGCGCGTCTTGTGTCTGAGCTCAGGGCGCCGTCCGCTGCCAGCCTGTCGCCTCCTGCGCTTTGACTGAATTGAGGCCGCTCACGACTTGATGAAGTCGTTTTAATCAGCCACTGCCAGATCCATATCCGGCGTGTAGTAAAGGATGCGTCCGCAGTTGGGACAGGCCATGAGCTCTTTGCAGCCGCGGCATTGGATGACCACCGCCCGACTCAGGCCCATGTGACATCCGCCGCAGATGCCGCGAGAAATGCCTACCACCACGTGGCCTACTTTGATCTTCATCAGCCGATCGTATTTGTTAAGAAGGCTTTCATCCACGAACTGAGCCCGCGAGTTACGTTCGGCTTCCGCGACGGACATCTCCTTGAGCAGAGCATCCTCACGAGTCTTGAGTTCGGCCAGCCGGCCATCGAGGGTTTTCTTGGCGGATTGAAACTCAGCATTCGCGGCCGCGACTTGGCGCAGTGCGGCTTCGATTCTTTCCATCACCTCGAGCTGCTGGTCATCGAGTTTGGAAATCTCCCGCTTGCAGCCGTCGATTTCGTTGCCGAGGGCGCGATATTCTTCGTTCTTCTTGGTTTGAAATTGCTGATGCGCGTATTTCTCGATGAGCGCCTTCTTAGCCTCAACATCCAGCTCGAGCTTTTTCCTCTCCGATTCGAGTTGTTTTGCCTGTAGCTTGGCTTGATCTAGCCCGGAAGAGGCCTGTTTGGCCTTGAATTCCAACGTGGCTCGCTCAGCGGGGATTAGCTGGGTTTCCTCGCGTAAAGCGATGAGCCGTTGGTCTCGATCCTGGAGCACTAAAAGTTTTTCGATGATCTCGAGCATGGGAGGCGTTTTTCAACGCTTCGGTGAGGCTACTGAGCTCAGGGTCGGGAGTCAACCAGCAGGAGAAGTGCAGGAGGAGAGGCGGTGCAATTAAAAGTGGGTGAGATCTGGATCCTTGGAGAAAGCCTGAATGGGTCGCTGCGTCTTCGTGAGAGCGTCGCCCACTTCAGCGGCCGCGATGACCCGACAGAAGTAGGTTCTCGGAACAGGTTCCCTCTCCCCTCTGCGTACTCCGCGCACTCCGCAGTAAAAGCTCCTCCCCGGATCGGAAACGGGCAGGGCCGGGCTTAGCCGCGAAAAGGCGCAAGAGACGCAAAAAAGATCGGGCTTCTAGACGACGCTACAGAAGTCGGACTGCAATCTGTAGTGTGGGCCGTATCGGCCCATCCCCCCCGCCCGGATCGTCCGATACGGACGACACTACAGAAGATGGGAACCGTGCGAAGGCACGCCAGCGGCAGTTCTGTAGTGTGGGCCGTATCGGCCCATCCCCGCCCGGATCGTCCGATACGGACGACACTACAGAAGATGGGAACCGTGCGAAGGCACGCCAGCGGCAGTTCTG
>JAYTTC010000617.1:0-4078 GCA_043745255.1 Verrucomicrobiales bacterium | reverse complement strand
TCCGGATCATGAGCCCAAAAGTGATCGTGGCGCTGGGAGGCACGGCGATGGAAGGACTGTTTGGAAAGTCGCCGGTGTATATCACCAAGCTCCGGGGTCAATGGCAGGATTTGAATGGAATTCCGGTGATGCCGACATACCACCCAGCTTACGTGCTTCGAAACCAATCGATGGCGACGAAGCGCGAGACCTGGACCGATATGTTGGCCGCGATGGAGCGACTCGGAATGCCCATCAGCGATAAGCAGAGAGGGTTTTTCTTGGGCACCGCTTGATCGTGTGAAGGATCAAGGTGCGCTCGTTGAATCCAACCCCAGCTGAGCACCCCACGGCGTTGGCCAGCCGAACGGCCCTGCTCGGCCCGATAAGAAAGGCCGGCGTTTCGGAACCAGCCTGAATAGATCGCGGTGGGCCTCGGTCAATAGACATCCAAAATGAGATCTCATTGTTCCGCAGCGATCCCCGGCCGCAGCAACGCAGAGCCGAAGCTGGCCAGAATCCAACGCGCCGCTCTCCCCGCGCTCTTCTGGATCTGCGCCCTCTTCGTTGAAGGGAGCTTGGCGGCCGTGGGAGCGGCAGAGCCAGCGGCAGGAAGACCCAGCCTACTTCAGGATGATTTCCCGTTTCAGGGGGCCTGCATCGGAGCTCCGTTTCCCTCCAACAACGTTGCGATGAAGGGCATCGCGATCCGATTGGGGGGCACGAACGTTGCCGGCGTTCTGTTTGATACCGATTTGCTCCGAATGGCCGCCGGTTGGACGGGCGGATTCATCACCACTCACGGCGTTGCGTTTGATGGTGCGCACGGATCCCATCCCAAGATTGAAGGCACCCAGGTCTTTGGTAGTTCGCAGGCTCCGGGCTGGGCCAATGCCGATGGCCAGTTTTACGATCCGCGTCCCGAGCCGTTTGGTCCCTTGCCAGCGACTTGGTGCCGCTGGAACGGACTCTATCTGCACGGATCCAACGTCGTTTTGAACTACACGGTTCATGGCACCGAGATCTCTGAGCAGCCGGGTTTGTGGACTGAATCCGGACAATGGGTCTTTATTCGCACCCTCAAGACTCAGAAAACAAAGACGGCCCTCCTCGCGCTGATCGCCGAAGTCCCGGGTGCCTCGGTGTCCAAAACGGCGGGGCAGCTCGTGCTGTCCTTGGGAACCAACATCACTCTCATCGGGCTCTCCGGCGCTCCGCGAGGGGTCGAACTCGACCTGGATTCGATGGGTCGCGCCATACTCAGGATGCCCAAGGGCACTCCCGCCTCCCTGTTCAAACTCTGCCTGTGGAGGGGTGCGCTGGAGAATCGAGAGGCCTTCAATCAATGCTTGAAGCGCCCGTCGTCGATGGATGAGTTCAAGAAAGGCGGACCCGGGCATTGGCCGCAAAGCGTTGTGACGCGGGGCATCCTGGACGTCAGTTCAACACCCGACCATTCGTATGCCACGGACACGCTGACCGCCCCGACGGACAATCCCTGGAAACGACGAGTTCGGTTTGCTGGATTCGATTTCTTCTCGGACGGCAAACGCGCTGCCGTGTGCACCCACGACGGGGATATCTGGATCGTCAGCGGAATCGACGACAAACTGGAGCGACTCCATTGGCGCCGGTTCGCGTCTGGCCAATATGAAACCTTGGGCCTGGTCATCATCGACGACGTTATCTACACGAGCGGCCGGGACCAGATCACCCGCTACCACGATCTGAATGGAGATGGGGAAGCGGACTACTATGAGAACTTCAACAACCAGTATATGTCGACCGAGGGATTCCATGAGTTCGTCTTCGATCTTCAGGCTGATCGAGCGGGGAACCTATATTTTGCCAAGGCAAATCCGGTCAACAGCGGTGGCGGAGGGTTTGGGGATCAGAAAGCTTCCCAAGGCAACGGCACTGTCTGCTCCCACTCCGGATGCCTGTTCAAATTGAGCCGGGATGGCAGGCACTTGGAAGTCTATGCCCGCGGGTTTCGAGCGCCGAATGGAATTGGAGTCAGCCCGGAGGGTCAGGTCACCTCCAGCGACAACGAAGGCACTTGGGTTCCGACCACTCCCATTCATTGGATCAAACCTCATCAATTCTGTGGCGTGATCAATAAGCTCACTCTCAAAGAAACGGCGGCTGGTTTTGTTCCGCCTCTGTGCTGGCTGGCGAAGTCATACGACAACTCGGGGGGAGGGCAGATATGGGTCGCCAGTGAGCGATGGGGACCGTTCCACCAAGAGATGCTCCACGAGTCCTATGGTCAATCCAGCCTTTTCCTGGTGATGCGACAGCAGTTGCCGAATGGCAGGGTGCAAGGCGGCGTGGTAAAATTTCCTTTGCGCTTCACTTCTTCCGTCATGCGAGCGCGGTTTAATAAGAAGGACGGGCAGCTGTACGTCTGCGGGCTGAGTGAATGGCAGAGCAATGCCGGAAGGATAACTGGGTTCGATCGCGTTCGCTATACAGGCAAGACCGTTTACTCCGTCAGGGGATTGACTGTAGATCGGCAGGGCGTTCATCTCAGCTTCACCCAGCCACTCTCGCGCGACTCCGCCGAGGATCTTCAAAACTTCAGCGCTAAGCGCTGGAACTATGAACGCGCCGAGCACTACGGGTCCCCGGAATTCTCGGTTGAAAACCCTGCGAAGCGAGGACGAGACCCCCTGATCATCAGCGGATCCACGCTCTCCCCGGACGGCCTTCATCTTACGGTTCAAATCTCGGATCTAAAGCCGGTGATGCAGCAAACCCTGAAGTTCAACCTAAAGGCCGCGGACGGAACTCCCATCTCGCAAGAGATCATGCACACCGTCCACGAGCTTCCTTGAGGACGTCGGCTTCCGGCCGCTCCCACGGTTCCTCCGCGCCGTTAAGGCGAGACTTGTTCGACGCGGATCAGGAGGCTCGTCGCGTTGGCGATGGGGGTGAACCATTCGGTCACCGGAAATTTTCCTGTCACGGTTTCGAGCACCCCATACGGACCTTGGGGTGTGCTGCTCCCGCTCACTCGATAACTCGCGCTCTCGACGCCAGGCCAGCTCACGCGTGCGATCTGATTGTTCCAGGGCGCGAGATCGAGTCGGAACGGGAGATTGGCAATCAACGGATCGGTTTGAAGGACCTGCTCCACCGCATTGGACAAACCGTCCCCGTCAGGATCCTCGGTCGCGCGTGGGCTCAGGGTTCCAAAATGTTCTTTCTCCCAGCGGTCATCCAATCCGTCGCCATCCGAATCGACGATGGCTACTCCTCTCAACGTGAGATCTACCTGCAGTACGCTACCGGTGTTTCCGGTCTCCTGGTCACTGACCTCTACGCGCCAATTTCCAAATGTGGGTTCGAAGAAATGTTCAACCGAAGAGTAGGTCCAGTCGATGGGATCGGGATTGGGGTCGGTGTTTACCCGTTGAAGAATACTTCGCGTGCCTGACGGGGAAACCAGCGTTGCTCGCAGATCGCCGCGACGGCTGTGGTCGGTTTGGAGACGCACCTGCACGTGCTCGCAGATGAGGGTATTGGTGATCGCGAAGGTCCAGCTGATCTTCTGCAAATTGATTCTGGCGCGGGCGGTGTTGTTGGTTTTGATGAATTGTTCCAGGGCGTCACCTGAGTCCTTCCCGATGATGACGGCCGGAATGCGCGCAAAATCGGTTCCCTGCATCGCGATTCGCGCGGTGGTTCCGCTGCTGTTATAGAGGATCACCATCCTCGCCCCAGCATCGGCACAGTACTGAATCTTATCGGAGAAACTGCTGACTCCACGCTGGCAGAGGACCGCCTTCCCGCTGAGGTCGGTGGCGATCGGTCCGGTGACAAGGCCCACCGAGACGATCGGCAGCACCTCCGTGGGGTCGTCCGCGTGCGCTCCCTGACTTCCTGTGGAGGGGATTGACACCAGGGTTTCCGGGATCGCGGTGCCTGTGATCTCCACCCGAAGACCATCGTCCGGCACGGCCTTCTGTGACGTGGAAACTTTGGTGATTTTCTGCGCAGCCGTTCGGTTGATCCAACTTCGCGCCCGCGCCACCGCCGCGCCCGCGTCGGGTATTCCGTATCCTAAGTTATAGCTCACCCGGAGGCCCGCCCCATT
>JAYTTC010000616.1:0-15473 GCA_043745255.1 Verrucomicrobiales bacterium | reverse complement strand
TGAGTCGCTTCCAGGCACTCAACCGCTCACCACGGAGGGCGACATCACTTCTCAGCTGGTGTCGGGTGTGGACACGTTTCTGCTCCGCGAGATCGACGAATCCGTCGAACGGCGCGGGCGTTTCTGGCATCGCGATTTCTCTTCACCGGAAGCGTACTCCCAATCGATAGAAACCAATCGAGCTCGCCTGGCGCATCTGCTCGGCGTTCGAGATCGCCGGGCAAGCAACACCACCCCCGAACTGGTGGCCACTGTGGATGAGCCCGCCCTGGTGGCCACCGGAGTTGGCTATGAAATCTACGCAATTCGTTGGGCTGCGTTCGGGGATGTGCATGGCGAGGGACTGCTGCTGAAGCCTACCGGGCGGGCTGCCGTGGGGGATGTGATTGCGGTGCCCGATGCCGAGCAAACTCCGGAACAACTGGTCGGGTTATCGCCGGGAATTCCCGCCGAGTCTCAATTTGCCCGACGATTCGCGGAAAGCGGGTGTCGCGTGGTGGTGCCCACGCTGATCAACCGTAGCTACGGACCTCACAAAGGAAGAGCCAAACTCCCCGCGCGGGAATTCCTCTATCGCTCAGCGTTCGAGCTGGGCCGGGGAGTCATTGCCTATGAGGTGGAGAAGCTGCAGGCCCTAGTGGATTGGATGGCAAGAGAGGCTGACACACAAACTCCAGGACAGCCGCCGCGCATTGCTCTCTTCGGATGGGGGGAAGGCGGTCTACTTTCACTCTACACCGGGGCTCTGGACAGCCGGATTCACACGGTGGCGGTGAGCGGCTACTTCGACGACCGAAAGCATCTGTGGGAGGAACCCATCGATCGGAATGTTTTCGGACTGTTTGAGCAGTTTGGCGATGCAGAGCTAGCCAGCCTGATTGCCCCTCGCACGCTACTCATCGAATCGGCTCGCGCACCCGAGATGAGCCTCACGGGCATTGGGGGTGGCGCTCCGTCGCGAGTGCTCACACCGAAACAGGCCGACGTGGAAAGAGAGATACTCCGGGCCAAGCGCCTGACTTCTCGCTTAAGCCCATCCCCTCTCTTGGAGGCGGTCTACAGCGATGCCGGAGCTGGGCCCTTCGGATCTGAGATTGCCATGAAGCGGATGCTAACTCACATCGCTCCGGGGACCTCTCTCGCGGCGCTGGGAACCGAGCCCAAGGATCGTCGAGTAAATTTTGATCCCGCAGCGCGACAGCTTCGGCAATTTCACGAGCTTGATCAGCATAACCAGTTCCTCCTTACTGAAAGTCCGCTCGTCCGCCGCGAATTCATGAAGAATCTCGACACGACCTCGCTCGAAGCTTTCGAGAAATCCGTTGAGCCGTATCGTCACTATTTTTCCGAGGAAGTGGTGGGCCACTTTGATCGCAAGCCTCTCGCTCCCCATGCGCGAAGCCGCAAAGCCTATGATGAACCACTCTGGACCGGATATGAAGTGGTGATGGATGTATTCCCCGATGTCATCGCTTACGGCATTCTGCTTGTGCCGAAGAATTTGAAAGAAGGAGAGCGGCGTCCGGTGGTCGTCTGCCAGCATGGCCTCGAAGGTCGCCCACAGGACATCGTGAAGGGCAATCATGAGGCATATCACGATTTCGCTGCCAAGCTGGCTGAGCGTGGTTTTATCACCTTCGCGCCGCAAAACCTCTACATCTTCACCGATCGTTTTCGCTCCATCCAACGCAAGAGCTATCCCCTGAAAAAGACACTCTTCTCGATTATTGTTCCTCAACATCAGCAAATCGTGGATTGGCTCGGCACGCTGCCCTTCGTGGATGCGGAACGGATCGGGTTCTACGGACTGAGCTACGGAGGAAAGTCGGCGATGCGCATCCCTCCCCTCGTCCCGCAGTACAAGCTCTCCATCTGCTCTGCAGACTTCAACGAATGGGTGGGAAAGAATGCCGCCACCGCAGGCACAATGGGGACGTATTCCTACGCCTACAGCGGAGAATACGAGATCTTCGAATTCGATTTGGGCAGCACCTTCAACTATGCCGAGATGGCCGCCTTGATCGCACCGCGGCCATTCATGGTGGAACGGGGCCACTTCGACGGTGTGGCGCCGGATGAAGCCGTCGCGTGGGAATTCGGCAAAGTGCGAAACTTCTATGCCGCGCGGTTGAAGATGGGTGATCGATGCGAAATGGAAACCTTCGTCGGTCCCCATACGATCCACGGTCAAGGCACTTTCGACTTCCTACACAAACACCTGAAATGGCCCAGCGGTGGGCGGTGATTCGGGAGAGGCGAGCTTCACGTTTTCGGCACCCCCGTTGAACCTGACGCGCAATATCGGAGTTGCGAACGGCATGGCGATCTCGGGCGACCTGCTGCGGGTTCGAAATGATGAAGAAGCGGTGTCTCCGCGCCTTCCGCTCCAGCTCTGAGCTGGAGCGGAATCGACGCTATTTCATTGATCCCTCCAGGAGCATTTGAAGGCTTGGAAGGCGAGAAGGAGTCTTGCGTCTACCGCACCTCCACCCGCGCGGACGCGCTTGAAGCGCCGCGAGAGTCGCTGATTCTCACGCTGTATAGACCGGTGTCCCCTGAGGAAGCTTTCACTCTCACCCATGTGGATTCCATTTCTCCAGACAGGGGTACGCCATCACGCGACCACTGGTAGCGCAGTGTCCCCAGCCCGACTGCCGTCACCGAGAGAGTGATGCTCTGACCTGTTTGCACGCTCACCGACTCCGGCAACGCGAGGATCTGAGGTCCGAGGCCGCGGGTGTCCGGTCCTGCAGGCGTGATCGCCTGATAATAACGCGTTCGCGTCGACGGAAGGAGATCCGCAATTTCCACGGCTCGATCCGCGCTGGAGGCGGTAATGTTCGAGACCGTGACACTCGACGTCAAATCCGAAGGATCTCGCAGCACCAGGCTGTAAGTATGATTCGAGACTGCCTGAAAACTGAGCGTGGTGACGCCGCTCTCAGATCGATCGGCTGCCAGACGAAAAACGCTATGCGAATCGAGTGGATCAGTGCCGGCCATCCATTCAGCGCGATTGTTCATCCCATCCCCGTCGCTATCGATCAACGCCTCGTTGACCGAGTTGGTGTTGAATCCATACTGCGCTTCCCAGACGTCCGGCAGTCCATCCTGATCAAAGTCTGACAGCACCGTAAGGCTGACGTCCGCACTCGCCGCCGTCGCTCCAGCCAAATTCGTAACGATGACCGAATATTTGCCCGCCTGGCCAAACTGAACATTTGACAGGACTAGGCTGCCGATCTGGGAATTGTTGGTGAGGGTGGCGACGATGCTGCTGGCCTTCCGCCATCGATACACCATGGGCAGCGGCTGTCCACTCACCGCGACCGAAAAGCGGACCGTTTCCCCCACCACTGCCGTCATGCTCTGGGGGAGCGAGAGGAACGAGGGCTTGACCAAGATTCGCAGCGTTGCAGGAGGAATCAGGAAGCTCGCTCCACCTACCTCATGAAGCTGCACACGGTAGGTGCCAGCATCCGCAAACTGAACTCCGGTCAGTTGAAGAAACGAGTTGGTGGCACCCGCGAGAGGCAGTTCATCTTTGAACCATCGGTAGGTTAACGGGCGGGCACTCGAGGCAACAATTCGAAAGGTCACGTTGGAACCAGGCGGCGAGTTGATCGAGCTTGGAGCCAGGAGCACCTGAGTGGGAATGTCGACGGAGAGGGTCGCGGGCAAACTCAAAGTCGCGCCTGAGGCGTTGTAGACCACCACATCATAGACCCCTGCCTGGTAGGCCTGCACGCTGGGTAGGACCAGAGTGGCGTTGGTGCCTTCGGGAAGCGACCTACCCTGGAATCGCCATCGGTAAGAAATCGAAGTCGTGCTGGTGGCACTCACAGCAAGGCTCCAGCGAAGGGAACCAGGCACCGTGTCGGAGCTGGGATTCAAGGTGATGATCGGCGAGGGTCCAGGAGTCAGGCTCATGCCGGGGCTCGGCAAAGCAGCCACCCAATTCGCCGGATCATTCCCCAGGTCGGTATCCACTAGCCGCTGCAGGGAGGCCCCGGTTCCATCCGCTTCCGCAGCTCCAGGAAGCAGGTCGGAATACTCCATCTGATCGACCGTAATGAGAGGGACGCTATTGCTCGACGGAGCGGCGGGCTTCAGCAAGGAGAGGCTACCGTTTCCGTGATTAAGATTCCCAACATAAGGTCCGATCAGAGGCACGTCGGCCGCAACCTGGTAGTGCTGGCGGAACGCGTCGGCAATCGAGCCGCTGGCTGCGGGATCGAACGGAACGACCAGCAAGCGGGAACCCCCAGCGAGCGACAGTCCCTCTGGAAACAGGAGATTCACATCTCCTGCGATACGCCAGGCGTTGGTGGCGTGATCTGGATCGTAAAGCGGCACCGCGACGGCCGAAAGATTCCGGATTTCAATGAATTCATTCAATGAATCGTGCACTCCCTCCGCAAGATCCGGCGGATGGAACATCAGCTCGGTGAACACCAGGGCACCTACTCGGGGTTTCGCATTCACGGCGCCAAAGGTGGGAGCCGCTGTGGCAAAAACTCGCGGAACACCCCCAGTCGCACCCACCCTGCCGAACGAAATGCCCACATCAGAACCGCCATAGTGAAAACCATCGACCCACGGGAGGATCTGTCCGGCAAGCGTTGCCGCTACCAGATAGACCTCACCTGCGTTTGCATCGAACAGGAATGGCCTGGGCCCGCCGTGGAAGGCCGTCTCGTCCAGAACAAGAAAGCCGCCGGCGGCTATCAATGTTCCGGTCGGGAGTCGGTATTTTTTAGGATCCTGCAAGTCATCGGTGAGGAACCACCCGCTGAGATCCGAAGCCAGAGGTGCCCAGAGCTCGACTCTCTGTCGGCCTCCGGGCGCAGGGTGAGTCAGCACTTCGTTCACATAAACCTGCGACGGTCGCTGAGTGACCGTGTCGGGAACACCTCCGGGCCGATGCGCTTCGCTGGAAGTCGGCTGCCAATAGGCCGCATCCCCAGGGCCGAACTGCAGGTCACCGGGTATAATTTTCGCGAGAGCCAGCCCGGCACCATCGGTGACCGGATACCAGTCGTCACGGTAGCTGAATTCCGCGATGACCTCGCCCACCGCATCCTCAAGTCGAAGGGTCTCGCCCTGATCACTCAAGGTGCCCTGATATTGACCCGCAATGCGGGAGGACGCTCCGTAGCGACTCTCGAACGCCGCGCGGTTTTTCACGAGAATCACTCGCCGATCGGCGGACGCATCGCCCGGAAAAGGCAGTCGCGGAATCGAGCTGGTGGTGAAATCGAAATCGATGCCGCGGGTGAATCGAAGTCCGGAGAGCTCCAACGTCGCTAGGCCGTTGAACGTCAGTTCAACATACTCGAAGTCGTCTCGTGTAAATGGGCTTCCCGCGGGTGCCGAGGACGGATGATACATGATTTCGGTGATCTCCATTCCCTGCTGTGCCTGCGTCGGATTCGCTGGAGTATTCGTCGTGGCCACGACCCGTCCGTACCGATCCATCAAGCGAAGCGTTTCGCCGCGCGCCGAAAGCTGTCCAGAATAGTTGCCCTGGATAAAAAGCGCCTGGCCACCCGTTGGCCCCTTCGAACGGGCACGAAACGCTACTACATTGGGCGATAGATACAGGGCGCTGTTCGCAGGCACCACGGTTCCCGGATGAAATCGAAACCCGATGCCACCGGATAGTTCCCATCCGGTCATGTCTACGGCAAAACTGTTTGGATTGATGAGCTGAACATACTCTTGCTGCTGATCGCCCGAGACCGGGCTGTAGTCCATATCGCCGAACACCACATTCACCGAGGTGGGCTGCGCGAAGGGAATCAGGGCATCGGAGGCAGGTCCGCCACCCGACACATTGTATTTGCGATACAGATCGTCGCGGCGGAGCGGGAAGTAATTCAAAACTTCCGTGAGGGACGCGCTTGGAAGGATCTGCGCCAGGTTGGTCGACCACGCTCGCGCGTGTTGCTCCATCCAACTCGGAGACGCAGGGGTGGAGATGGGCTGAAGCAGGTCGTCCATCAAGCTGCGCAAACGTCGGAGATACATTTCGCGTGGGCGCGGGTCGTTGAAGATCACCGTCCAGAGCACATTCCATTGATCCGCATTACTCTTAGAATGCGCTTTGTCCCCAAAGAACGGGTGATGCAAATACGGCGCTCCATCGCCTTCCACTCCGAAGGTCCAATCCTTATCCCAGGGAAGAATCCACCATTCTCCGTTTCCACCAGAGTCCCGATACATATAGAAGTTCTTGCGAACGTCGTCGGCATCCATGATCAGACAGCGAACCGCCAAAAAATTGATCAGTTCGGGCATGTTCATGTTGTCGAAAAGATATTGCGCACGCTGTTCCGGAGTCCGCGTGAGTTTGATCCCGTCCACCAGCGCTTGCAGATCGGTATTGCGCTCAAGCTTGTGGGTCTTCTTCTCGATGCCGTCAGTGGAATCACTGAACACCGGATCCAATGATCCGCGCTGCACAAACTTGTAGAGCACTCCCTCGGGATCGAGCCCATTCCGTTTGAGATACCGTGAGTCCACCTGCTCGACGAAGAGAGCGACGGTGCGGTCTGCTCGACCGTCGCCACGATCCTGCTTTCCGTTTGCCCGCATCAGCATGTGCACCGTGAGACAGCCGGGGTTGCCAGCGGTGCGATAAGTTTCGAAAGCCAGCGGCGGGCGCACGAAGGAGGAATCGGATCCATTCGAGTTCAGGTTGGCTTCGCGAATCCCGCGATAGGATTCGTTCAGCTCAAATTCGTCTCCGCCGTTGAAATCAATCTTTTGCGACCCTAGCGTGGTGGCCCCCCCGCGATCGCGGAAAAACACATTGTCGTAGAATTTTCCTCCGTAAAGCAGAGAACCTCGTGCCCCGTTGCGGGTTCGCGCGGAGGCCTCCGAGGCAGAGAACCATTCGAATACGGGAATCGCATGGGTCAGAGCGGGATTGCTCACAACAGTACCCAGGTACTCAGGCGAGCCGGTGGGATCATCAAAGATCGGCCAGCGAGAGCTACGGCCTTCAGCGTCGGAGGCGGTGAAGAACCATCGGATCATCTGCCCGTTGGTGGACGCTGAAGCCGGTATCCAACCTCCGAAGACCCCATCACCCGCGATGCCGTCTCCATGAAGACCGTCGTCGAGTAGCGCAAGAGTATTGGTGGCCTGGTACATCACTCGATAGCGAACTGTGACCTGGGTTACTGGAGAAACGGTGGGGATCACTCGCGCGGTGATCAAGAGGTCGTCTTCATTCCTCGGACGCGCGGGGGAATGAATGGGCTCGGAGATGATGGGACCCAGATCCGAGGTCCCAAGGCCATTCAGCTCACCTGGAGAGGGGGTGCTAAAGTAACGTGCCTGCGAGGAAACATCCCCGATGGAAGTAGCGAGCAACGCTGCCTGAAGCAGGAAATCAGCGTTGTTGGCATCAATGTTCAGACCCTGGATGGCCAGCACATTCAAACCCTCCACCAAAAGGTCGCGATAGGAATTCAGATCGAACTCTTCAAACCGCAGCGAGAGCGAGTCGGGATGACGAGCCGCTGCGGCCGAACTCCAAGAGGTCGACTCAGGCGCATTCGCTGCCGCCACCTCCACCCCGTTGAGATACGCAACGAATCCGTCGTCGTAGCGGAGGCGAAGCTTCAATCGATCAATCCCAGCAACCTGAGTCGCAGTGAATGAGTAGCGAATATAGACCGAGCTGTTCACACCCTTCACACTCGATTGCACATCGGTATCGATTGAGCTGAGGTAGGAGACCGGAGTTGGATTTTGTGCTGCCTTGAAATGTCCCACAATCTCGTTGGTGCTGAGCGCGCGATCGTAAAGCGCTACCTCGTCGATTGAGCCATTGAACACGATGGACGGGGAGGCTGGATCCCCGGTGTGATTGCTTCCAAACACCGGATCACCTCCACTGTTCATGCTCGCGCTGTCGACGGTGTTCACCACGCGAACTCCGTTCAAGTAGGCGCGCAAGCCGTTGGTCTGATCGCGTGCCACCACCACATGATTCCAGACGCTGGTGGCGATCGTTCCGCCACCTCCCAGAAAAGCGTTGTGAAACACGCTCAAACGACGAGGGGTTTGCGACGAGAGCTGAATTCCGAAATCACCGCCGGGTCCCTTGTAGGTAAAAAGGTCGCCGCGTGGGATGGGGTTAGTGGTAAAAAACCAGAACTCGACGGAAAACGGACCCACGCCGAAGTTAAAGGCCGGAACGAGCGGGAGGCGAAGATTTCCTGCGGCTCCGGGTGTGAACGCGAGGTTGGTATCCTCGAAGCCTTTGAAAGAAGGAGGCCGAGGCCCCGGACCCGTCAGGCTGGCGCTGCCTACCAACTGCGCAGCCACGTCAGATCCGAGGGAGCCCAGGTTCTCCACAACGGCTCCTGAGGCGACATCGAACCGATAGTAAGCAAGCGGTGCGGAGACCATCACTTCGCTGGCTTGATTGTCCTCCGATGGATCCGCCACACCCGTGTCATAGCCCAGAGAGCCAACCGAGGTCTTCCAAGTGTCGGCACTGAATGAGGGCATCTTCCAAGAGTCGCCCAAAACGTCGCTCGTCGGCACCCAGTAGCGCGCGGCACTGTTCGACGCAACCAAGCCGGAGAGGAGCAGGTCCACCCCAAAGCCGTATGAGATGTCAGGGAACTGCGTGGGATAGGTGGGAGCGAATTGAGAAGCCACTGTCACCCCGTCAGGCAGGATCAGGCCGAGATATTCTCCTGGCGCGGCAGCGTCGAGTTTGAAATTGGCGTGGAGCGGTGCACCCGACTGAACCCTGTTTTTTCCGGAAGCGAAGACCAGCAGAAATCCGTTGGGAGGGATATTGGTGGAGGGGAATCTCCACTTGGTCAGATTTGCCGCATTGTCGCTCAAGTGCCATCCCCCGATCGAGACAGGGCTGGCGGACCTATTTTGAATCTCAATCCAATCGCTGAAAGCTCCGTCCTCATCTCTGAGACCGGAGGTGTTATTCGCGAGGAACTCAGAAAGCACCAGAGGCTCGACCGCCGCATGAACGGGAATGCTCAGAGACGCCAGTAAACCGAGACAGAGGAAGAAACGCATAATGTGAGGCTCAGAAACCGAGGCTCACCTTACAGACTCAGGAGCCGCAGGCAAGCCGATGATTCGGAAAACCGGGGCTCTGAACTCTGTCTGCACCGTTTCAAAGCAGGGCTGTAGTTCTGTAGTGTGGGCCGTATCGGCCCATTCCCGCCCGGATCGTCCGATACGGACGACACTACAGAAGAGGGAAACCGCGCGAAGGCACGCCGGCTGCAGTTCTGTAGTGTGGGCCGTATCGGCCCATCCCCCGCCCGGCTCGTCCGATACGGACGACACTACAGAAGAGGGAAACCGTGCGAAGGCACGCCGGCTGCAGTTCTGTAGTGTGGACCGTATCGGCCCATTCCCGTCCCACCTCTTCGAATATGCCAGACTCCATTCTCACCGCTTTAAATCACACCCCATCTCAACCTCGCCGCAAGAGCCGGCTTGCGCGAGAGATCAAACCGAGCATGCTGAACTCACCCTATGAAATGGATCGCCTCCGCATGCATCGCCTTCTCTCTGCTCCTCAGCGTCTCGACGAACGGCGCTGCCTATCGCAATCCCTACGGCGGGTTGCCGAAGGATCCCACTCCGGGCGATCGCATGTTCGCAGAATACTTTCGACTCGAAACACAGCGAATCTCCGAAGGGAGCCTTGCGGATATCCACAGCCGCGCTGACTGGGAGTCGCGGAGGGAAGGATACCGGCATCAGCTGCAGGAGATGCTGGGGCTCGATCCCCTGCCCTCCAGGACTGATCTCAAGGCGACGATCACCGGGGTCCTCGATCAACCCGAATTTACCGTTGAGAAACTTCATTTCCAATCGATGCCCGGTCTCTACGTCACCGCAAATCTCTATCTCCCGAAACAGTCCCTCAAGCCCGTTCCCGCGATTCTCTATGTCTGTGGCCACACGCCGGTGCGAGTGGAGGGTGTGAGCTACGGGAATAAAGTCGCCTACCAGGGCTACGGAATCTGGTTCGCGCGAAACGGCTATGCCTGCCTGGTTCTTGACTCCGTTCAACTCGGAGAGATTGAAGGCATCCATCACGGAACGTATCGCGAAGGGATGTGGTGGTGGAATTCAAGAGGCTATAGCTCGGCGGCGGTGGAAGCCTGGAACTGCATGAGAGCCCTGGATTACTTGGAAAGCCGCCCTGAGATCGATGCCACCCGATTCGGGGTGACAGGCCGCAGCGGCGGGGGAGCTTACTCCTGGTGGGTCTCCGCACTGGACGACCGGATTCAGGTCGCCTGCCCCACCGCCGGGATCACAGATCTTCAGAATCATGTCGTCGACGGTACGGTCGAAGGACACTGCGACTGCATGTTCGTCGTAAACACCTATCGATGGGATTACCCGCAGATCGCCGCGCTGGTGGCTCCGCGGCCTCTCCTGATCTGCAACACCGACAAGGATACGATCTACCCACTCGACGGCGTCTCCCGCCTTCATGAACGAGTGCGCGGGATCTATGATTTGATGGAGGCGAGCACCAACCTGGGATTGCTCATCACCGAAGGCCCTCATCACGACAGCCAGGATCTACAAGTGCCGGTATTCCGCTGGTTCAATCGCTTCCTCAAGCACAGCGAGGCTCAGGTTCAAGCCGAAGTGGGCTCTCTATTCACTCCGCAACAACTGAAAGTGTTCGATCAGCTGCCATCGGACCAGATCAGCGCCCGCTGCTATGAAAACTTTACCCGCCTCGCGAGTCCTACAAATCCCCTGAATCCCGATCTCGCTCTTGCGCGGCTGAAAGAGCGCACCTTCGGGGCATGGCCGTCCGGTCTTTCCACGCCCATTCTTCGTGAGCTCGCTTCAGCAGTACACGAGGGTGTTCGTCTCTCCGTCTATGCCTATACCAGTCAGCCCGGCGTTGAACTCCGGCTCTACCTTGCCCGTCCGGCGGAGGGACCTGTTTCTTCGCTCCATTTCGACCTCGTGGAGGAATCGAGCTGGCGCAAGCGAGTGGGCGTCGCGCAGCACGGCTTCAGGGCAGCGCTGGAGAGTGAGATCGCGCTGGCAGGGGTGGCGGGGGAGACTGAAGGCGCGTCAGAACTGTTGGAATGGACCCGTGCGATCCGCGAACAGCAGCAGGTCTTTGTCACCCTCACGCCCCGTGGCGTGGGGCAATCGCGTCCTACCGCTGAAAAAACCTATCTCACCCACCTGCGCCGACGATTCATGTTGCTCGGTCAGACCCTGGCGGGGATGCAAGTGTTCGATGCGGTGCGCGCGCTGGAGGCAGTGCGCCTGCTCCCGGGGCTTAACCGTCTGCCGACCCAGGGACATGCGAGTTTGGAAATGACTGAAGTAGCCGCATTCGCGTCGCTATTCCAGCCGGAGCTCCACTCGCTCTCCCTTGCCCAAGAACCTCGATCGGACAAAGAGGCTCCAGATTTCCTGAACTGGTCGCGCTGGCTGACGCCAGAACAGTTGCTCTCACTCGTGAAAACCCGCTGCACCGTCAAGATCGGAGGATAAGGGACCGCAAGAGCTCAGTAGCCTCCGGCCCCGATCTTGCCGGACGCGGGCTCCCCTGGGCTCCCCGTCTTCTCGGCCGCATCGCGACGCCGATACTCATCGAGCATCGCGGCGGTCGCCGTGGCACCACATCGGCTTCCGCCGAGATCGCGAACTTTGATCAAGCCATCAAGATCGCGCACCCCGCCCGCCGCTTTGACCTGAACCTTTGCCGAGGTGTTCGCGCGCATCAGGGCAAGATCGTGCTCGGTGGCACCCTTGTAGTTGTAGCTCCCATCAGCCTGCTTGACGAATCCGTACCCGCTCGAGGTCTTCACCCAATCAGCACCAGCCCGCTCACAGAGTTGGCAAAGACGTTTCTTGAAGTCATCACTGCTCAGACCTGCGCCACCCTGGGTAAGGTAGTCGTTCTCAAAAATGACTTTCACTTTCGCCCCGTGACCATGAGCCTCATCACAGACCGCTTTGACATCCTGCTCCACGAATGCCCAATCTCCCCCCAGCGCTTTCCCCAGGTTAACCACCATGTCAATCTCTGCGGCCCCATCCCGGCAAGCGAGTTCAGCTTCGTAGCGCTTCGACTCGGTGCAGGAATTGCCATGGGGAAAACCGATGACGGCCCCGACGGCGACACCACTGCCCTTGAGCAGCTCGGCCGCGCGTTTCACCGCGTAGGGCTTGATGCAAACGGAAGCCACGCCGTACTGGGCCGCCAGCCGACATCCCTCGTCCAGATCCTGATCGGTCATGGTGGGATGAAGAAGCGAATGATCGATCATCTTGGCGATCTCGACGTAGCTGTATTTCATGGTCGGTAGGTATAAAAGGAACTCGAAGCATTTCCAATCGGAACTTGAGGCTGGGCCCTCCGTGGATAGGATTTCCCTCCCCCGTTTGCGCCTCCTACCGCAGTAACTCCTCGAGCTTAGGTTGGGATTTCAGCCAGCGGGCATGGACATCGAGATAGGTCGCTTCGTATAGCGCATCAATGGCCGGAGGTGATAAAAATTTAGCACAAAACCCAGGCCTTAGCGGTTCGATAACCAACTCCACGGTTCGCAAGAAATGGGAGATGAGATCCCGCGGATCCTCGTCACCTACAGAAATGCGCAACGTAGTCGGACGAATACCCGCCGCTTGGAGTTCCTCCGGGCTCATCTCGGAGTGGCTGGTCAGCGCAGGACAGAGCACCACAGTGTTGGACTGTCCCAGTGACACTTGGTGACCGAAGGCCGGCTCAAGACAGTCGAACAGCCGGGTAAAGGTCGCTCGATCGATTCTGGCGCGTTCGAAATCAAGGGTGAAAAGCGGCGCGGGTAAGCCAAGTCGGAGCACCTTCGCTCGAAGCCCGGCGTTCTCATCGCTCTCCAAGGCATTGCACTTGACGTGCAACTCGGGGTGAGCTGCGAGCACCTTGGCCAATACCAGCGTGGAGATCGTTTTGCGCAACATCCTCATCTCAAGAGTGCGCGACCCGCTGATCACCTCAAAGGCTTTCTCCGCGTCGAGAAAGGCGCCTTTCACATAGAACACGTTCCAGAACAGAGTTTGGTTCCATTCATAAATAGTAGGCCGCCCAGCGAGATCCTTCGAGGCCACCGAATCGCCCTTGGGAACAAACATCCTTTCGTTGCGGGCGATGACGACACCCGCTGTCGTCGTCCCGCTTCCAGTGATGTCCTTGGTGTAGCTGTGCAGAACGAAGTCCGGGCGTTCGATCGGATCCGAACGCTGAAGCGGTTGCGATAGAAAGGGTGTCGCCACGGTAGAATCGAGGATGACCGTCAGCCCCGCCTGATGTGCCACTCGACAGATCTCCGGCACATCGAGCACATAGCCATGAGGATTGCAGGGGGACTCGATATAAACATACAGCTGTCGCCCCGCCGCGAACCGATCCGCGTGTCGCTTCTTCATCTCAGCGAGCGCAGATTGGAATGCCTCTGCCGTATAGCCGTCGAAGAAGCTGACACCCACGTCGAGATTGCCAGGGCGACGAAACCAATCGTGGAGCAGCTGGAAAGCGCCGCCGTAGATGTTGCGAGAGCTGAGAATCAGGTCCTGATACCCCACCAGATGGCTGAGAGTCGCATCGATCGCTGCCATTCCGGAGTTGAAGTTGAGCGCCATATACTCGGCGGCAAGCGGTCCGCATTCCAGATCGACGATGTGATTCGCGAGAGAGATCGAGGTGGGATTCAGCAGCCGAGAGTAGACCTCAAGCAATGGCTCTCGTCCTTGAAACGCTTCATCGATCCACTCCGTGCACGCGTAGAGATACGTCGCGGTACGGGTGATCACCGGAGTCGCGGAAAAGATCGCCGTGACATTGTCGAAGATGGGATAGGGACCCTTTGCGAGACGGCTCGTTTGCGTGGTCACCAAGGCTTGGTAACCTGCTCGAAAGGGGTTCTGCAGAGTGTCGAGAATCTTGGCCAGCTGGAAACAGAGGAATTTCTTGGCGTTAAACCACGCTATCCGGTCCTTCCGTTCCAATGATGGCAGCTCGCGAATGAGCGCCCCCCAGAGCTCGTGCATCGAGACATTCGTCTGGTAGATCTGGCGGGTCAATTTTGCCAGAGACCCCCCGGCCGGGGTCCCCGAATCGATCCCGAAATGCTCAAGCTGCTCCTGAACCAATTCTTCGAGATCTCTTGCGGTGGAGGTCGACCGACGCGGACTCAAGCGACGCAGGATCGCCAGGGAATCAGGGGTATCGCCACTCATGGAAGCGGGTTCGGGAAAGGATTGATGCTCAATACCTCTCACAGTTAGGTCCAAGGAGGCAAATCAAAGCTTAGGGGTCACAACTTGCCGGGTGGGATTCAAAGTGGGTGAGATTGGAGTCTCGCCTATTCGAAGAGGTGGGACGGGGATGGGCCGATACGGCCCACGCTACAGAACTGCAGTCCGTCTTCTGTAGTGTCGTCCAGAGGCCCCGTCTTTTTTGCGTATCTTGCGCCTTTTCGCGGCTAAACCCGGCCCTGCCCGTTTCCGATCCGGGGAGGAGCTTTTACCGCGGAGTGCGCGGAGGGGAGAGGGAACCTGTTCCGAGAACCTACTGCTGTCGGGACATCGCGGCTGCTGAAATTGGCGGCGCTCTCACGAGACGCCGCTACCCATTCAGACTTTCTCCAAGGATCCAGATCTCACCCACTTTGAATCGCACCCCAACTTGCCTCTTCCCAGTCCGGCGACCCTTCGATAATGATTTCGGCGGCCTCCCTGTGGGTCGCCTAGAACCAACACTCAACCCGTAGCACGTAGAATTTATATGGCACTCCGTTTAGGTGATGAGGCTCCGAACTTCGCGGCTGACACGACCGAAGGCAAAATCGACTTCCATCAATGGTTGGGCACCGGATGGGGCATCTTGTTCTCGCATCCAGCCGACTACACCCCGGTGTGCACGACAGAACTCGGGGCGGTGGCCAAGATGAAGGGCGATTTCGAAAAGCGCGGAGTGAAGTGCATGGCCATTAGCGTGGATCCTCTGGACACCCATCACGGTTGGATCAAGGACATCAACGAGACGCAGTCCTGTTCCATGAACTTTCCCATCATCGCCGACCCTGATCGCAGTATCGCCGGGATGTACGACATGATCCACCCAAACGCGGACACCACCGCCACCGTGCGTTCGGTGTTCATCATCGGCCCGGATAAGAAGGTGAAGCTCACGCTGACCTATCCTGCCTCGACAGGACGTAATTTCCTCGAGCTCCTGCGCGTGATCGACAGCCTGCAACTCACCGCCAAGCACAAGGTGGCGACGCCCGCCAACTGGCAGGACGGACAGGATTGCATTATTACTCCCGCCGTGAAGGATGCCGACATCCCTGCCCTCTTCCCCAAGGGAGCGCGCCATGTGAAGCCGTATCTGCGATTCACACCGCAGCCGAATCGCTAGGTCTCTTGCACGCCGATCATGGCTG